>JAEPMM010000087.1 GCA_017643965.1 Marinobacter sp. | reverse complement strand
GGGCGTTGCGGGCCAGCAGCGCGAGGAAGCGCTGGCTGCCGCTGGCCTGTTCGGCCACCAGCGTCTTGAGCTGCTCGGCAAATTCGTTTTCGCCGTAGATGCCGTCAAGATCGAAGAAGATGTTGCTGTTAAGCAGGGCTTCGGCGCTGGGTTCCTGGATCCAGTTGGTGAAATAGGTCTTCCAGACTTTCAGCGGTTGCCGCCACTTCTGGTTGGTGGCCATGATGTCGCCGGTGCAGTAGGTGTAGCCACAGGCATCCAGGCCGTCGCTGACAAACTTGGCCAGCGCCAGGAAATAGGCGTCGTGTTCTTCCGGTACAAAACTGTCGTCCAGGATCATGGCGTTGTCCTGGTCGGTCACCACCAGCTGTTCATCCCGCGCCATGGAACCCAGCGCCATGAAGCAGTAAGGCACCGGGGGTGGCCCGAATTTCTCTTCCCCCAACGCCAGCAGACGCTGGGTGAAGCTGCGGCCGATCCCGGCCATGGCACTGCCGATCATGTGGGAATTGGCGTCTTCGTTAACCATGCGCACGAAACTGTCGCGCACATCGCGGCTGATCTTTTTCAGCCCCTTGATGTCGTTCTGGTGGTAGATGTTGCCCACCAGATACAGGCTGCTCTGGCTCTCGTACTTAACGATATCGGCAAGGGCAATCACGCCCCGTACCTCGTCGTTATCCATCACCGGCAGGTGGTGCACGTTGTTGTGCAGCATGGTGAGCATGGCCTCGAAGATAAAGCTCTGGGCCTTGGTGACGATCAGCCCCGCGCTCATGATCTCGCTGACCGGGGTTTCCGAAGGCAGGGCTTCGGTAACGGCGCGGGTGCGCAGATCGCGGTCGGTGATGATGCCTTTCAGCCTGGGCCGTTCGCCTTCCTCATCCATCAGCAACAGCGCCGAAACGCCCTGTTCGGTCATGATGCGGGCGGCTTCCTGCAGGCGCACGGTGCAGGGTGCCGACACCGGTGCCCGGGAAATCAGCCGGGTCACCCGTGAGGTCATCAGCTCGTTGGATTTCTCACGGCGGGAGAGAGCAGACCGCAGGCGGCTGCGATCTTCAATCTCCACGTAGTCGGCAAAGGTCTCGTCGTGTTCCCACAGGTACTGGAACACCTGGTCGGGAATCCGGTAGACCAGGCAGTCTTCAATGGCTCTGGCCGGGAAACGCACGGTCTTGTTCATCAGCAGACCGAACTGGCCGAAGATGTCACCCTCGGTGATCCGGTTGTACAGCTCGCCGGAGCGCCGGTAGATCTCCACCGCCCCGCTGCGGATGTAGTACAGCCAGTTGTTGCGCTGGCCGAATTCGAGGATGTCGGTGCCAGCGCGGTAATAGGCAATTTCGATGCTGGCCACCACCCTGTCGAGCATCTCGTCCGGCAGTTCGTCGAACGGCGCATGCCGGATCAGATGATTGCGGATATCGATCAGTTCTGCCTGCATGAAATCTCCCTGAAAGGCCGGCGGGTATGGCGTTCTCACGGAGCAATATAGCAGTGGCAGCGGCCGAGGGCCACGAGCGGCGGGAGAGAAACCGGGGCCTCCACCAGGCGCGGCGACCCCGGTGGGCTCAGTTCAGGGACTGGAAAATACTGCCATTGCCGCAGGCATCGCCGTTGGCGTAGTCGTTGGTCACCACCTGGTTGATCCAGTAGCTGATCAGCTCCACGCCCTCGGTGTGGGTGACACTGCGGGCGATGGGCGGCATGCGTCGTTGCGGATCGCTGCTGTCTTCCACCCGGCACGCCAGAATCGAGCTGTCGGCATCCCCCGGTACCACAATGTGCTGGCGGCCACAGGAGCCACCGCCGGTGGCGGTGGGTTTCTTGCAGATGCCGTAGCCGGCGTCCAGTTCGCGGTAGTGATCCAGGTAGTACCCGGTGTTGGAGGCGGCGCCGCGGTCGTTGTGGCAGTGCTGGCAGTTCACTTCCAGGTAGGCCCGCAGACGGGCTTCCACATCGGCATCGGAGCCGGCGGGTTCACCGCTGTCGCCGGCCAGGTTCCAGTGCGGCAGGCGCTCGATGTTGGTGGCAACGCCGCGGCCGTCAATCTGCAGGTCCGGCACGTTGGTGAGAATGCCCTGCTCCTGCCAGTAGCGGAGCTGGTTGACCCGCGGGAAACCGCCCTGTCCGCGGGTACCCATGAACGCCGATTCCGGTGCGTAGGCGCGGTTCAGGTTGCGGGGTTTCGGGCCAATGGGGGCACTGCCGGATTCCACATCGTCGTTACTGTGGCAGGTAATGCACTGATTGGCGTTGGGCACCGCATAGTTGTCGGTACTGCCGGCCATTAACTCGCCGGTGATGTCGTCCTGATAGTGCCAGCTCACCGCGCGGGTGCCACCGCCCAGCGCCAGTTTTGCCACCGGCTGGCCGCTGCTGTCCTGCTCCCAGATGTAGCTGGGGCCGTCCCAGAACGCCTTGCCACTCTCACTGACCCGCTTGATCAGCAGGCGGGTTTCCACCAGTTCCTCGGTGCCCGTGCTTTCATCGGTAAAGGCAAAGGTCTTGGCGATCACCGTACCGGTGGGGAAGTGGATGGTGCCGTTGACGTTGCTGCCGCCCTGACCATCCACGTACACCGCCTTGGTGCCTGGCGGCACGAAGGCAACCCGGTACTTGGTGGCGTAGTCGGAGAACAGTCTGGTGTTGAGCACGTAGGGTACGCCGCCGTCGTTGGGGGTGCTGCGGGGGTCGCGGGCATCGGCGAACAGGTTGTACTGGTCGAGCGTTGGGCAGTTCACCTCCAGCGCCGCCCGGTTGACGCTGCCGGGCTTACCACCCTGGCTGCAGAGGCGGTTGATGAAGTCTTCGCTGGGGGCCGGGTCAACGGTGCCGCTGGGTTCGAACGGCGGAATCTGCACCCTGGGCAGCGGCGGCAGCACCTTGCCGAAGCGGGCCTGGCAATCGTGCACCGACTGGTCGGTGTCGGCGACCACGCCGGTCAAGCCCTCCAGCACCGACTGCAGGCATTCCAGACTGAGAATGCTGCTGTCTTGCTGTTTCTGGGCCAGACCCCTTGCCAGCCCCTGGGTGCCGTGGAATTGCGTGTAGGCCTGGCGTGCGTCCGCCAGCTCGTTGTCATGGAAGCATGAACCCCACTGCGGCAACTTGCGCTGGCCATTGGCGTCGAATTTGTAGGCGTTGTAGTGGCAGGCCGGGTTCGGGTGCTCGTTGGTGTGGATGGGCTTGCCGCTGGCATCCGCCGGCACCGGGTCACCGTTGGCGTCCACCGGGTAGGGGCAGTCCGTGTCCAGCGCGTCCAGCAGACCATCCCAGATGATGTGGGCACCTTTGCCCGGGTTGGTGATGTTCTTCAGGCCGATCAGGGTGGGCAGTATGGTCTCCACCTCACCTTCCAGCAGCACTTTCTCGAAGTTGGGCGGCGGCAGGTCGTAGCCGGAATTGCGCATCACGTTGTTGTGGATGTGCAAGCCCTCGGTGTAGGGGTCCAGTTTCTTGTCCGAGGTTTTGTTCTTGCCGTCGATCAGCTCGTAGCTGGTGTAGATGACCGCGGCGGTGCTGTGATCCTCGAAGGTATTGTTGAACACCTCGATGTTGTCGTAGCCGAGGGTGATCAGGCCGGTACCCCTGGGCACCGCGGACACCAGGCCACTGTGGGCAAAGTTGTAGGTGTTGTTGTTGCGGGCCACGTTGCCCAGCATTACCGAGGTATCGCCGTACTGGGTGATGTTTTCCAGATCGTAGATCAGGAATCCCCCGGTGTTGCACTCGGCCAGGTTGCTGTCGTATTCCCCGCCCTGAACGTTTTCGATCTCGAACCCCATGACGTTATACAGCGCGCGGCTGTTGCGGATAATGGCGGTGTTGGTCTGGCCCACATAGATGCCGGCGTCGGAGGCACCGATGGATTCGGAGTTATCCACCAGAATGTTCTCGGACTCCACCGGGTAGATGCCATAGCGCCCGCTGGCGGAACTGGGAATGTAATCCGGGGTGGGGTCGCCCTCGTTGAACGGCGGGCTGGTGCATTGCACCTGCAAACGCTCGCTGTAGTTGCTGGCGGTGATCGGCTCGCCGCCGCCGGACCAGATGGCGCGCACGTTAAGCAGGGTGCCCCACTTCACCCCTTTGAGTTTGAAAGCGTCGCCCGGGGAGTCCGCAATGGTCAGGTCCTGCACGGTGATGCCGCGTACGTTGAGGGCTTCCAGGCCGGTCACGTTATCGCTGTTGCGGAACGACAATACCGTGCTGTCCTTGCCGCAGCCCTTGATCAGCACGTCCTCGGTGGCCTGGATCAGCAGGCCGTGATTCAGCTCAATGAAGCCGCAGCCGAAGGCGAGGGTGTCGCCGGGGCGCAGCTGAATCATGGCATTGACCATGTCGTGGGTGGCGTCCGGCCCGGCTTCGACCCGGAAGGTACGCCCTTCGCTGAACCGCTCGATCTGGTCGCCGGCGACGTCATTATTGCCGGAGCTGTCGCTGGCCGCCGCGGACTCCGACGAGCCGCCGCTGCCGCCGAAACAGCCGGACAGCAACAGCATGGCCGCAGCCAGGGGAATCATGGTGGAGCGCCAGGAGATGCTCTGGCGCCGAGTGGTCTTGGAGGTCATGGCTCTTTCCTTGTTTTTTGTTGTTGTTACAGCGGTGCCCGCTCAATCCGTTCCCACATCCGCAGGTAGGCCTCGGCGGAGGTGAACAGCTGGTTGATGGCGTCATCAACCTGTTCGGGATCGGCGTCGCTGTTGCGGATCATGTCCTCGATCTGATCCGGATAGAGGCCGTAATGGGCCACACCACGACCGTCGTAGAGGCTGAACGCACGGTCGCCGGTGCGTTGCACATCGAAGCGGACCCGGCCGTCGATGGAGGTGAACGGATACAGGCCGGCTTCGTCCTCGGGGATGCCGGGATTCGATGCCAGCTGGGCGATGCCGTTGACGTCTGACGCAAAGCCGGCACCGCCGAACGGGCCCACCATGAAGTCTTTGTTGCGGGGGCGGTTGCCGTCGCGGGTCAGTTTGCGCACCCAGTCCTCACGGGTGCCACCGAACGAGGCGGTGATGCCACCCTGAGCGGCAATGCGGTCCCGCAGCGCTTCGGTACCACCCCAGCTGCCGTGGCTGTTGATCACCGGGTAATCCAGCGGCTGCGTAATCTCCAGAATCCGTGCAGCGGCCTTGCGGATGATGTGGTCGGTTTCGATCATCATCTTGCGGCGCACCAGCTCCTCGATGAGGAAGTCGCCGAGATCGCTCAGGCCACGGCGGTTGCACAGCTGGTCGGTGCCACGACGGGGATCGAGTGCGGCCATTTCCTCGGGCGTTTCCGGGAAGCGCTCGCCCAGGTAATCCAGTTGGAACAGCAGCTGGTCGAACAGGCCGAAGAGCTGCAGGTCGGCGTTCTGGTCCGGCTCACCGCCGGTGTACTCGACGTTGTCCGGGCACTGCTCGAATTCAACGGTGTGGCCGGTTTCCAGCATGTTGCCGGCGTAGAGCACCGGCCCGATACCGATGCCGGTGGACAGATCCGGCAGGTGGCCGCCAAAGGCGTTGTCGAACTTGTGTACCGGGAAGATGTTGCGAACCCCCAGCTGGTAGAACTGGTCCAGCCGTTCCACGATCTCCTCCCGGCTGCATTCCGCGACCCCCAGGAACTCGCCGCACTTGAACACTTTCGACATCTCGATGCCGAGCACCACCGCCAGTTTGCCGTCATCAATGACCTCGCGGGCGCTGGCCGGGCTGGTGACAATCTGGAACCAGCCCTCGCCCGGGCCGCCGTGCTGGGCATCAATGTAATCCTGCATCTCGTACATGCGCTGGATCTGCAGCAGGATGGATTCCATGGGGTCGCAGTCGTTCTCTTTCTGCGGGTTGATGCGGCAGAGAATCTCGTTGTGCACCAGATGGTTGACCAGAATCTTCATGCCTGCCAGGTGGGCCCGCTCCATCCAGCGGTAGTAACTCTGGTGGTGCTGCAGGGAGTTGAAACGGGGCCAGTCATTGAACGTGGGCCAGCCCTGGGTGTCGTGGGCGCCGATGCCGCTGGTGGCCAGTTCCACAAAGCCGGTGGCCCCCCAGGGACCATGCACCGCTTCGCAGTCGTGGAGAGCATGGGTAACGCCGAAACGGTGGAAGGGGGCGCCGTAGTTGACCCGGCCACCGATGAATTCGTAGGCGGAGATGTGGGAGTGGGTATCCACGAAGCCGAACACGTCGTCCTTGTCGATGCCTTTTACTTTGCTGAAGCGGTCCACCTCTTTCAGGTAGATGGCCGGCCCCTGAGCATCCAGCATCTCGGCGTTCAGTTCCGCCTCCGGATAAGCGTCACAGCCGGAGGCCTCGGCCAGGCGGAAGCTGGCGGATTCATCCACCGCAGACGGTGACACCAGCGCCAGCCCGTCTTCCCGCGCTGACAGCATCAGCCCGGTAACGTCCGAGGCCAGGGTGTACACCTGCTCCTGGCCCTGACGCTGCAGTTGCCAGACCGCCAGGTCGCTGGGCGCATTCACCATCGCCAGTGCGGGATTCACGGTGGTGTCGCCGATCTGATCACCGGTAAACTCCAGGCTCTCGCCGATGGCGCGGAGCGCGTCACCCAGCGGCGACACGGGATCCAGTACCAGGTTGGTGGTATCGCCAAGGCCGGCAACCAGGTAACTGATCTCGCCAATGAAATTACCGGCGTCATCGAGGAATTCGCCCGCCGGATCGCTGATGCCCAGCAGCTCGAAACGGCCGGTTTCGCCACTGTTGCGCTGGTATCCGGACATCATCAGATAGGCTCCGAGCCGTGTCGGGCGCATGCGGAAGGCGGTAGCCTGACTGGCTTCAGTGGTGACGGAGTACTGTCCGGTTTGCGGATCGGCGGACAGGAAGTTGCCCTGTGCCTCAAGGGTGTAGCACCCGTTGGCGAAGCTGTAGCGGTCGATGGTGGCTGGTTGCCGGGCAGCGGTTTCGTTGTCTGAGGCAACGGCCGGGTTGTTCGGGGTTGTTGATGGTCCCTGCGCAGGGCTGTCGTCACCGCTCCCGGAGCCGCCGCCACAGCCGGTGATCAACAGTGCGCCAGCGAATGCCCATGCCGCAGGCACGGGTCGTTTATTGTTGTTCATGTGAACCTCTCATTTGTCTTTATTACCGGTTGCCCGGTAAACCGTTTTTTATTGTTGAGGCATTTCTATTATTGTTGTGATCACCCGGAGCGATCGGTGCAAAGGGTAACGTGATAGTTTGTAACATATGGTTAAAATGTGATCTGCGTCACATTGGGCCATTCTTGAGGGCGGGTGATCCAACAGGTGCCTGCTTACGTCATCCGGTTGGTCAAGGAGTCGTCATGGAGGTTTCGAGAACCCTCGTTCTGGGGGGGATCCGATCGGGAAAAACCGCGATGGCGGAGACGCTGGCGGCAGACTCCGGATGCGACGTGGTGTATGTCGCCACGGCAACCGTGGGTGATGACGAAATGGCGCAGCGGGTGCAGCGGCATGTGGCCAGCCGGCCGTCTCACTGGGGGCTGGTGGAGGCCCCGCTGCAGCTTGCCGATGCTCTAAAAACTGCCGCAAGCAAGCCGATTCCGCCCTTTCTGTTGGTGGACTGCATGAGCCTGTGGATCAGCAACCTGCTGTTTGCGGGCGAAGAGACCTTCGGCCGGGAACGCGAGGCTTTTCTCGAGGCATTGATGAGGTACCCCGGCAGCCTCGCGATAGTGAGCAACGAAGTGGGGCTGGGCACCATCGGCATGGACCCCCTGACCCGCCGTTTCTGCGATGAGCTGGGCTGGCTGAATCAGGCCCTGGCCAGCACCTGCGACCGGGTAGTGATGAGCGTGGCGGGCTTGCCGCTGTGGCTCAAGGGGTGAACGATATCAGGCGCCGTGGCTCAGCAGGCAGCTGAGAACGCCGTGGTCGGACTGGTCGATGCGCACCCGGCTGCGACAGGCATAGGGCACGGCCAGCGCCGAGAAGCTGCGGTCCAGGGGAATGCCCATCACCTCCGCCAGCACCATGCGGATCACCCCGCCGTGGCACACCACCAGAATCTGCTGGCCGGCGGCTTCTTGGATCCAGTGCTGCCAGGCCTCCCGGACCCGGGTCTGGAATTCGGCCAGCGGCTCCCCGCCCGGGGGCAGGTGGGTGACCGGGTCGCTCCAGAAACGGGTCAGTGCCTCCGGGGTTTCTGCCATGATGGCATTGGCGGTGCGCCCCTCCCAGGCTCCGAAACTGATTTCCCGCAGGCGATCATCCACCTCAAGCGGCAGCTGCTGCGCGCAAGCCAGCTCTTCGGCAAACCGGCGGCAGCGCAGCAGCGGTGACGTGACCACCCGATCCCACTGATCCGTGGCGACGATGGCCGAACGCATCTGCTGCCAGCCCAGATCGCTGAGCGGATCGTCCTGACTGCCGCGGAACATCGGGCCGCCGGCGGGCTCGCCATGGCGAATCAGGTCAACCGTCGTGGTGCTGTTTGTCATGGGGTTCCTTCAGGAGCTAGCGTTTTTATTGCTGACGCCGGCATCGGCAAAACTGGCCATGGTGTTGTGCAGGGCACAGGCCGACCGCAGCAGGGGAACCGCCACCGCGGCGCCGCTGCCTTCACCCAGACGCATACCCAGATCCAGCAGCGGCCTGGCATCCAGCGCGTCCAGTATCCGGGCGTGCCCGGGCTCCGCCGAGCGGTGCGCGAACAGCAGCCAGTCCCGCAGGCCCGGCTGTTGGTGCACACCTACCAGCGCGGCGACCGAGACAATATAACCGTCCACCAGCACCGGAATACCCCGCGCCGCGCAACCCAGCAGGGCGCCGGTCAGTGCGGCAATTTCGAAGCCGCCGAGCGAGGCCAGAACCGTCAGAGGATCGGTGCTGTCGCCGTGTCGCGCCAGGGCCCGAGCGACCACCTGAGCTTTACGGGAAACCCCCGTCTTGTCCAGCCCCGTGCCGGGGCCGACCAGATGGTCCGGTGTGGCCCTCAGCAGGGCGCAAGCCAGGGCGGCGGCACTGGTGGTGTTGCCGATGCCCATATCACCGCCAATAAACAGACGGCATTCTGCGCGGGCAGCACGCTCGGCCGCCGCATCGCCACTGGCCAGCGCGGCGCACACCTGATCGTCTGTCATCGCGTGGGTCACTGCCAGGTTGGCGGTCGCCGGCGCAATCTGTTCATTACGAACGCCGGGCAACTCCGGCACCTCACCCACTGTGCCCAGATTGACCACCTCCAGCGATGCATCCAGCTGTTTCGCTAGCACACTGATGGCCGCGCCGCCGGCGGCAAAGTTGGCGATCATCTGTGTGGTGACGTCCTGGGGAAACGCCGACACGCCCTCTGCGCAAACCCCGTGATCGCCGGCAAATACAGTAATTCGCACCGGGTCTACCGTCGGTCGCTCCTGCCCTTGCAGGCCGGCCAACTGGACAGCCAGCTGTTCCAGTTGCCCCAGGGCGCCCGGTGGTTTGGTCAGCACCTGCTGGCGCTCTGTTGCCAGCCGGGCACTCTGCGCATTGGGTGTGGGCAGCGGCTGGGTCCAGCTTGGAGGCAGAGAAGGCATAGTGGATTCCTGGCCAATGAAAACAGGGAATGGTCTACCCGGCCCGAAAAGGTGTCAAGGCCGACAGTGACTCGGTTAAACTCCAGCCTGATTACGAAAACCCGAAGTCCGGGGAATCGGTTGGGCAGGGCTCTCCAAAACCCTGCGGAGCCATGGATGGCGGAGCGGAGCGTACATGGATGTATTCACAGCGTGTTTTTGAGAGCCCTGCCCAACCGATTCCTTGCTCCCAAGTTTTGTCTGCTTAAGAGAGATGCTGCCGATTTGAGCACCTTTATGTTCTCTGTGATTGCGTGCCTTGCCGCTGTGCTGCTGGATCGCTGGCTTGGGGAGCCCCGCCGGTGGCATCCGCTGGTGGGGTTCGGGCGCGTGGCCGGGGCGCTGGAACGACGGTTGAACCGAAAGCCGGAACAGGCAGGCCGGTCGATATCGCTGGGGCTGTTGGGCCTTTTAGCGGCCATTTTGCCGGTGCTGATCCTCGCTGAGCTACTGCGATTCACCCTGAGCGGATGGGCTTATCTGTTGTTCCAGATTGTGGTG
>JAEPMM010000283.1 GCA_017643965.1 Marinobacter sp. | reverse complement strand
TAATCCAGCCGGCCACCATGGTGTATCCCCAGGTCGCGACAAGCAGCACGGCGATGCTGATCAAACCGTCGTAAATAATGGCAAGAGAGCGTTTCAGGGCGGTGGCTGGTGGGAATAGTTCCTCGGCGTCATGGAAGCGTCGGGGCATGGAATCTCCTGTGATGTTTCACGTTTTTCCTGTTCTCGGCGTGTGCTAGAGTAGCGGATTTGCACACGCATGTAAGTATGTGTTCTCAATCATGGACCCGGTCGGGTTTATAGAAGGGTATCAAAGGGCTATGAAAACCGCAGAGTTGCGACAGGCGTTTCTGGACTATTTCAAACAGCAGGGCCATGCCATCGTGCCAAGCAGTTCGCTGGTGCCGGCGGACGACCCGACCCTGTTGTTCACCAACGCCGGGATGAACCAGTTCAAGGATCTGTTCCTGGGCCGTGAAGAGCGTGACTACACCCGCGCGACCACGTCCCAGAAATGCGTGCGGGCCGGTGGCAAGCACAACGACCTCGAGAACGTCGGTTACACCGCCCGCCACCACACCTTTTTTGAGATGCTCGGCAACTTCAGCTTCGGCGACTACTTCAAGCGCGAGGCCATCAATTATGCCTGGACGTTCCTGACCGGCGATGAGTGGCTCAGGCTGCCCAAAGAAAAGCTGTGGGTCACCGTCTATGCATCGGATGACGAAGCCTACGATATCTGGAACAAGGAAATCGGGGTGCCTGCCGACCGCATTGTGCGTATTGGTGATAACAAGGGCGCACCTTATGCCTCCGACAACTTCTGGCAGATGGGCGATACCGGCCCCTGCGGTCCCTGCACCGAAATTTTCTTTGATCACGGTCCTGACGTGGCCGGTGGCCCTCCCGGCAGCCCTGAGGAAGACGGCGACCGTTACATCGAGATCTGGAACGTGGTGTTCATGCAGTACAACCGCACCGCCGACGGCGAGATGCTGAACCTGCCCAAGCCTTCGGTTGATACCGGTATGGGGCTGGAGCGGATCACTGCGGTGCTGCAGGGTGTGCACAGCAACTACGAAATCGATCTGATGCAGGACCTGCTCAAGGCCGCCTCGACCATTCTGGGGGGCGTTGCGACAACCGAGGCCTCCCTGCGAGTGGTGGCGGATCACATCCGCTCCTGTGCCTTCCTGATCTCCGACGGAGTGATGCCGTCGAATGAGGGTCGGGGTTTCGTGCTGCGCCGGATCATTCGCCGTGCGGCCCGTCATGGCAACAAGCTGGGCGCCAAGGATGCCTTCTTCCACAAACTGACCGGCGCACTGGTCGAGCTGATGGGCGAGGCGTACCCGCAACTGGTCAGCAGTCGCAAGCAGATTGAAAAGGTGCTGCTGCAGGAAGAGGAGCAATTTGCCAAGACGCTCGATAAGGGCCTGCGTTTGCTCGAGCAGGACATTGCCGACCTTAAAGGCGATGTGATTCCGGGCGATACTGTTTTTACCCTGTACGACACCTACGGTTTCCCGGTAGACCTGACCAACGACATCGCCCGTGAGCGCGGGCTGTCGCTGGATTACGAAGGCTACGAGAAAGCCATGGAGGCCCAGCGCGAACGGGCTCGTGCTGCCAGCAAATTCGGTATTGACTACAACGCCGCCGGGCTCAGCATTGCCGGCAAGACCGAATTCACCGGGTATGACCACGTGGACGGCCATGAGGCTATTCGCACGGTGATCGTGGGTGACCAGGAAAAAACCGCAGAAGCGGGGGACGAAGCGGTCGTGGTGCTTGAGCGCACGCCTTTCTACGCCGAGTCCGGCGGTCAGGTGGGCGACACCGGCCTGCTGACCTGGAGTGGCGGCCGGTTCCAGGTAACCGATACCCGCAAGGAAGGTGACAACCACCTTCACATCGGCACGGTGCTTGAGGGTGAGCTATTCGCCGGACTGGAAGTGGATGCCCGCATAGATCATGGGCGCCGCGAGCGCACCAAGCGCAACCACTCCGCAACCCACCTGATGCATGCGGCCCTGCGCAAGGTACTCGGTGAGCATGTGAGTCAGAAGGGTTCGCTGGTGGATCCGGACAAGCTGCGTTTCGATTTCTCTCACTTCGAGGCGGTCACGCCGGAGCAGCTGAAGGAAATCGAGCGTCAGGTCAACGAGCAGATTCTGGCCAACACGCCGGTGCAGACCGAAATCACAGACATGGAGCAGGCACAGGCCAAAGGCGCGATGGCGCTGTTCGGCGAAAAGTACGGTGACACCGTCCGGGTGTTGAGCATGGGCGCGGATAGCTATTCCGTTGAGCTGTGTGGCGGTACTCATGTGGCCCGCACCGGCGACATCGGGCTGTTCCGCATTACCTCCGAAAGTGGTATTTCGGCCGGTGTCCGCCGGATTGAGGCGGTGACCGGTTTTGGCGCCCTGGAGTGGGTGGATCAGACCGAACAGACCCTGCGTGACGCCGCGAAGCTGGTCAAGGGCAGTCGCGAGACACTGGTGGAAAAGGTGCAGCAGACCATCGACCGAAGCCGTCAGCTCGAGAAAGAGGTCAGTGGCCTGAAAGCGAAGCTGGCCAGCTCCGCCGGTACCGATCTGGCCGGATCTGCCGTCGACATCGGCGGTCTGAAAGTGGTCGCGTCCGAACTCGAGGGCGCCGATCGCCAGGCGTTGATGGAAACCGCCGATCAGCTCAAGAACAAGCTGGGTGAAGGTGTGGTGGTGCTCGCCAGCGTTGAGGATGGCAAGGTGACGCTGGTGGCCGGTGTCACCAAGTCGGCCACCGGCAGGATCAAGGCCGGCGATTTGATGAAACATTTGGCTGCTCTGGTGGATGGCAAGGGCGGTGGTCGTCCGGATATGGCTCAGGGCGGTGGTAATGATCCGTCCAGGCTTGCTGAGGCGCTGGCGGGTGTACCGGCCTGGGTCGAAAAAAATATTGCATGAGCAACTGTTTTGGCGGTGGGCTGACGTTTATAATCCCGCCGTTTGATTTTTAACCGGCGGAGCGTTGCTCCGCCTTTGTCCCATTCTGGATTCCGGGAAGAAAATGGCTCTGTTGGTTCAGAAATTCGGTGGTACCTCGGTAGGGACTACCGAGCGTATTCAGGCCGTGGCCGAGAAAGTGTGTCGCTTCCGCCGCGAAGGGCATGATGTCGTGGTGGTGGTCTCGGCCATGAGCGGTGAGACCAACCGTCTGATCGCGCTGGCAAATGACATTATGGAAGAGCCCACGCCCCGGGAAATGGACGTGCTGGTCTCGACCGGTGAACAGGTCACCATTGCGTTGCTGTCGATGGCGCTGCAGAAGCTGGGATGCAGTGCCCGCTCCTACACCGGATCGCAGGTGCGCATCGTGACCGACAGTTCGCATACCAAGGCGCGCATCAAGCAGATCGACGAGCAGCGCATGCGGGAAGATCTCGATGCTGGCCGGGTTGTGGTGGTGGCAGGCTTTCAGGGCATTGATGAGAGTGGCAACATCACCACCCTCGGTCGTGGCGGCTCGGACACCACCGCCGTTGCCCTGGCGGCGGCGCTGAAAGCCGACGAATGCCAGATCTACACCGACGTGGACGGTGTTTACACCACCGACCCGCGGGTCGTGGACACAGCACGCCGTCTCGATCGGATCACCTTTGAAGAAATGCTGGAAATGGCCAGTCTTGGCTCGAAGGTGCTGCAGATCCGCTCTGTCGAATTCGCAGGTAAGTACAATGTTCCGTTAAGGGTGCTCTCCAGCTTCCAGGATGGCGAAGGTACCCTGATTACTCTTGAGGATGATAACGCCATGGAACAACCGGTCGTCTCCGGCATCGCTTTCAACCGCGACGAAGCCAAAGTCACTATTTCCGGCGTGCCTGATACACCGGGCAGTGCTTTGCGTATACTGAAGCCGGTCAGCGATGCAAACATCGAAGTGGACATGATCGTTCAGAACGTCGGCGAGGATAACCGCACGTCGTTCACCTTCACCGTTCACCGCAACGACTTCAAGCGCGCGAAAGAAGTGCTTCAGGGCGTGGCGGACGAACTGGGTGCCCGCGAAGTCAGCGGTGACAGCAAGATTGCCAAGGTCAGTATTGTTGGTGTCGGCATGCGCTCACATGCGGGTGTGGCCACCAAGATGTTTGAAGCCCTGTCCAATGAGGGTATAAATATTCAGATGATCTCCACGTCGGAAATCAAGATTTCCGTGGTGATCGATGAGAAGTATCTCGAGCTGGCAGTTCGTGCACTCCACAGTGCCTTCGAACTGGACAAGCCCGGGGTGGAGCAAGCCTGATCACGCGGAGCACAGGTCAGTTCGCGCAGGTTTTGGTAAAAAGGGAGTCATTTGCTGCGCCTTTGGCGTGTTGTTCCCGTATAAGGGAATGGGCGTGTTTTGAGCGGTAAGTGACCCCACTATAAAACAAAGAAGTACACTATTTTCGGAACAGGTAGCTCTGAATAAGGGAGAACAGGATATGTTGATTTTGACTCGCCGTGTTGGCGAAACTCTGATGGTGGGTGACGACATTACCGTTACCGTACTGGGAGTGAAGGGGAATCAGGTGCGTATCGGCGTGAACGCCCCGAAGGAGGTCGCAGTGCACCGCGAAGAGATTTATCAGCGTATTCAGAGTGAAAAAGACTCTGAAGGGCCCGAGCCCGGTAACAGCTGAGAAGCCTGAAAAGCCGTTCACGGGAGACCTGAACGGCTTTTTTTATGTCGGGCTGAAATGAGCTGGAAAAAACTCGTGTCAACCCTATGAAAACAGAAAAATTATGGTAGTATACGCCCCGTTCTCAAGGAGAGGTGGGTGAGTGGCTGAAACCAGTTCCCTGCTAAGGAACCGTACGAGCAATCGTACCGAGGGTTCGAATCCCTCCCTCTC
>JAEPMM010000321.1 GCA_017643965.1 Marinobacter sp. | reverse complement strand
GATCGCCGGTACCGCCGGCACCAGAATTACCCAGGGCCAGGTGCGATCATTCATCAGCCGTACCTCGCACAGGCGGGTGTGACCAAGGCCGATGGTGTCAGCCGCAAGACGCGGGTGCAGATGAAAGTCCCGGTGCTCGGTCATATCAGTCAAACTGGAACTGGTTGCGGCCGCGGCCTATGGCGTAGTAGATCAGGCCATGGCGTGCCAGCATGTCCGGCTCATACAGGTTGCGACCGTCGAACACCACCGACTCCCTGAGTGCACCGGCAATCACCCCGAAGTCCGGCGAGCGGAACTCTTTCCATTCGGTACAGATGGCCAGCACGTCTGCCCCTTTCAGCGCCTGCTCTTTGGTTCCGCACAAGGTGAGACCGGGCTGCTCAGCGTACAGACGCTGGGTCTCTTCCATCGCTTCCGGATCAAACGCCTGGACGGATGCCCCGGCTTGCCAGAGGTCCTCCATCAACGTGCGGGAAGACGCCTCACGCATGTCGTCGGTGTTGGGTTTGAAGGCCAGCCCCCACAATGCCACCACCTTGCCTTGCAGATTTCCGTTGAAATAGTGACTGATCTTGTCGTAGAGCACGTGCTTCTGGGCGTAGTTGACCGCCTCTACCGCATTCAACAGGCGCGCGTCGTAATCGCAGTCCCGTGCAGTGCGTGCCAGAGCCTGGACGTCTTTCGGGAAACAGGAGCCGCCGTAGCCGCAGCCGGGATAAATGAAATGATAGCCAATTCGCGGGTCTGACCCGATACCACGGCGCACCGCTTCGATGTCGGCCCCGAGGCGTTCCGCCAGATTGGCGATTTCATTCATGAAGCTGATCTTGGTGGCGAGCATGGAGTTGGCTGCGTACTTGGTCAGCTCCGCAGACCGGATATCCATGAAAATCATGCGGTCGTGGCTGCGATTGAAGGGATAATAGACTTCACGCAACATGTCTGCAGCCTTGTCGCTGTCGGTACCCACCACAATGCGGTCCGGCTTCATGAAGTCGTTGATCGCCGCCCCTTCCTTGAGAAATTCAGGGTTGGAAACCACGTCGAACTCCAGCTCCAGACCGCGACGGTCCAGCTCGGCGCGCACGGCCGCCTTGACCTTGTCACCGGTTCCCACGGGCACCGTGGACTTGTCCACCACCACCTTGTAGTCGTCCATGTGCTCACCAATGGAGCGCGCAACGGCAGTAACGTACTGCAGATCCGCTGAGCCGTCCTCATCCGGCGGGGTGCCCACCGCGATGAACTGGAGCACACCATGCTGCACCGCTTGCCTGGTATCGGTAGTGAAGGAAAGCCGGCCGGCCTCCACCGTGTGCTTGACGATGCTGTCGAGACCCGGCTCATAAATGGGTATGTGGCCGTTCTTCAGTTTGGCGATCTTGGCCTGGTCAACGTCCATGCATAGTACGTCATGGCCCACATCCGCCAGGCAAGCGCCAGTGACCAGCCCAACGTATCCGGTACCAAAAATCGTAATCTTCATCCGTTCAATCCCGCGTGTGTAAGTTTAAAAAAAAAGAGTCAGGCGTTGTCGCCGGCCTGCCGGCGTTGCCAGATTTTTTCCCAGGCGAGCGCAGTATCCACAATGGTGTCGAGATCATCGTAATCCGGGTGCCAGCCGAGCACCTCTTTGATGCGCCCGTTGTCGGCCATCAACGCCGCCGGATCCCCTGCCCGGCGCCCGACTTCCTTGACCGGGAAATCAACGCCGGACAACCGTTTGACCACATCAATCACCTCGCGCACGGTAAAGCCGCTGCCATAACCGCAATTCAGCACCTTCGATTCACCACCGCCGGCCATGTGGTCCAGTGCCATCACGTGCGCCTTGGCCAGATCCTCGACATGAATGTAATCACGGACACAGGTACCGTCACGGGTGTCGTAATCGGTGCCGAACACGCTCATGCCGCCCCGCCGCCTGGTCGCGCATTCGCACGCCACCTTGATCAGATGAGTCGCTTCCGGAGTCGCCTGGCCCAATAGCCCATCCGGGTTGGCCCCCGCCACATTGAAGTAACGCAGAATAACGTAATTCAGCGATGTGGCGGCCGCCAGATCCATGATCATGCGCTCACTCATCATCTTCGAGGCGCCATAGGGGTTGATCGGTACCAACGGCATATCCTCCGTCAGCACAGTTTTATCGGGCATGCCATAAACCGCGGCGGTCGACGAAAACACCATATACGGTACCTTGTGCTGTTCGACAGCCTTCAGCAGATTCAGGGTATTACGGGTGTTATTGCGATAGTACTTGAGCGGATTGGCCACCGACTCGGGGACCACAATATTGGCGGCGAAATGCAGAACCGCGTCGAATTGGTAACGGGCGAACACATCAGCGATAGCCGCTTCATCGGCCAGGTCGCCAACCACCAGCTCGCCGCAGGTCACCGCCCAGCGGTAACCGGTCGACAGGTTGTCAAAAACCACAATGGAATGCCCGGCAGCACCAAGCTGACGAACAACGTGACTGCCAATATAGCCGGCGCCGCCGGTGACCAATACGTTCATGACTCGCTGCTACCCTTCCCTGAATTTCGTTGCTGTCGTTGCCTCTGGCGCCGGATTTCGGCACGCCGGCTGCTGAAAAATTCACTGATGATGGCGCCGCACCGTTGCGCAAGAACACCACCTTTACGCTCAACCTGCCAGTTAAAATGCGGTTCGTCCAGTGTTCGCAGGGCCGATTCCACGGCTCCGGCTTTCGGTTCCGCTGCACCGTACACCAGCCGGCTGATGCGGCTGTGCACAATTGCGCCAACACACATGGTGCAGGGCTCCAGAGTTACATACAGGGTAGCGCCGGATAAGCGATAGTTCCCGACGCGCCGGGCGGCATCCCGCAACGCCCGGATTTCAGCATGAGCCGTTGGATCGCAGCCACTGATAGGAGCATTGAAGCCCACCCCGATTTCACGGCCATCCAGCACAACCACCGCACCGACCGGCACCTCGCCCCTGGCGGCCGCTTCAGCGGCGAGCGTCAGGGCGCGGATCATCCAATGCACGTCTTCATTGGAGCGGTCGGTCATGGGCGGTTCAGCCGGCGTTTATTCCCACTCAATGGTGGCGGGCGGCTTGGAAGACACGTCGTAGGTAACCCGCGATACACCGGTAATCTCGTTGATGATCCGGTTTGACACCGTTTCCAGCAGATCGTAAGGCAGGTGGGCCCAACGGGCGGTCATGAAATCGATGGTTTCAACCGCACGCAATGCGATCACATACTCGTAACGGCGGGCATCCCCTACCACACCGACGGACTTGACCGGAAGAAACACGGCAAAGGCCTGACTGGTCTTGTGGTAGAAATCCGCGCGGTGCAGCTCCTCCAGGAAAATGGCGTCGGCACGGCGGAGGATTTCCGCATACTCTTTCTTGACCTCACCGAGAATGCGCACACCCAGACCCGGCCCCGGGAACGGATGGCGATAGACCATATCGTAAGTCAGGCCCAGCTCGAGGCCGATACGGCGGACTTCATCCTTGAACAGTTCCCGCAGTGGCTCGACCAGCTTCATCTTCATGGTTTCCGGAAGACCACCCACGTTGTGGTGAGACTTGATCACATGGGCCTTGCCGGTTTTGGAGGCCGCTGATTCGATCACATCCGGGTAGATGGTGCCCTGCGCCAGCCAGTTGACGTCGCGGATACTGGCGGCCTCTTCATCGAACACGTCAATGAAGGTGTTGCCGATGATCTTGCGCTTCTTTTCCGGATCCGCCTCACCCTTGAGTTTGGACAGGAACAGATCTTCCGCGTCGACCCGGATCACCTTCACGCCCATGTTGCTGGCGAACATGTCCATGACCTGATCACCCTCGTGCAGACGCAGCAGGCCATTGTCCACGAACACGCAGGTCAGCTGATCGCCAATCGCCTTGTGCAGCAAGGCTGCCGTCACCGACGAATCCACGCCGCCAGACAGCCCCAGCAGAACCTTGTCACTGCCCACCTGCTCACGGATCTGCTGAACCGCGTCATCCACGATCTTGGCTGGAGTCCACAGTGCCTCACAGCCACTGATGTCCAGTACGAAGTGCTCCAGAATGCGCTTGCCCTGAAGCGTGTGGGTCACCTCCGGATGGAACTGGACGCCGTACAGGTGCCGCTCACGATCCTGCATGGCAGCGATGGGCGCGCTCTCAGTGGACGCCAGAAGCTCAAAGCCCTCGGGCAGCACCACCACCTTGTCGCCATGGCTCATCCACACGTCCAGCAATGAATCGCCTGTC
>JAEPMM010000306.1 GCA_017643965.1 Marinobacter sp. | reverse complement strand
TCAGTGGTTTCCGCGGCAAACCCGACCGTGAAAGGCGCATCGTCCCGCGCGGCAATGGTGGCCAGGGTATCCGGGTTGCGCACCAGGGCCAGAGTCATGTCAGTACTGGTCTTCTTGATCTTGTCACTGGCGCAGGCATCGGGACGGTAATCCGCCACCGCGGCGGTGGCGATGAACAGGTCACAGCCTTCGTCCACCGCACGGCCGGTTTCCACCAGCATCTCCTCGGCGGTCATCACCGGCCGGACCACCACACCGGCAGGCGCGGACAGGGTGACCGGCCCGCTGACCAACACCACGTCCGCACCAGCGGCACGAGCAGCCGCGGCAATGGCATAGCCCATTTTGCCGGAGCTGTGGTTGCTGATGTAGCGCACCGGGTCAATCGGCTCCCGCGTGGGCCCGGCGGTAATGACAACCCGCTTGCCGGTCAGGACACCGGGGCCGGACAACGGCGCACCGGCGTCGCCGGTAATACGCTCGAACAGGGCCTGGGGCTCCAGCATCCGCCCCGGGCCGGTATCCCCGCAGGCCTGGGACCCTTCATCCGGCCCCCACAGCCGGATCTGGGGATCCTCAGCCAATAACTCGATGTTGCGCCGGGTGCGGGCGTTGTTCCACATCGCCTGATTCATTGCCGGGGCCAGCGCGATGGGCGCTTCAGTCGCGCAGCACAGGGTTGTCAGCAGGTCGTCCGCCAGGCCGTGGGCCAGGCGGGCAATGAAATCCGCGGTGGCAGGCGCAACCACGATCAGATTTGCCCACTTGGCCAGCTCAATGTGCCCCATCCCCTGCTCGGCCTCGGGATCCAGCAACGATGTCCGCACCGGCTCTCCACTCAGGGCCTGAAAGGTCAGCGGTGTGACGAACGCCTCGGCACCCCGGGTCATCACCACGCGGACCTCGTGCCCGGCCTTTTTCAGCAGACGCACCAACTCAGCGCACTTGTAGGCGGCAATACCACCGGTGATTCCCAGCAGAATTCGTTGTGGGGCCATACCCGCTCCGTACCCGAAGAATATAAAGAAGTCATAAGATACCACGGCTAACGCCTGCGGACAGCCTGCAGCCCGTGATAGACTTTCCGACAGATTTCAGTGGCCTGCGCAGGACGCGCCGGCACCACCCGAACCCGGACCTCAGAACGCAAGGATGCAAACATGACCACCCCCTCCTGGCCCGCGGACGAACGCCCGCGCGAGCGCCTGCTGGCCCACGGCGCCGACAGCCTGTCTGACGCCGAGTTGCTGGCCATTTTCCTGCGCACCGGCACCGCCGGCATGCCGGTGATGGCACTGGCCCGCCACCTGATCGACAGTTTCGGCGGCCTGCGCGGCCTGATGACCGCGTCGCAACGGCAGTTCTGTGAGGTCAAAGGCCTCGGTACCGCCAAATACGCCCAGGTGCAGGCCGCCATGGAAATGGCGCAACGGGTGATGGACGAACCCTTGCGCCAGGGCGACCCGCTGCGCTCCCCCGGCGACACCCGCCGGTTTCTGTGCAGCCGCCTCGGCACCTACCCCCACGAGGTGTTTGCCGGCCTGTTCCTGGACAACCGCCACCGGGTCATCCAGTACCGGGAGCTGTTTCGCGGCACCATTGATGGCGCCGCGGTCTACCCCAGGGAGGTGGTGCGTCAGGCATTGGAGTATAATGCAGCGGCGGTGATATTTGCCCACAACCACCCGTCCGGCGTGGCGGAACCGAGCCAGGCGGATATTTCCCTCACCCGGCGCCTGAAAGAGGCCCTGGGATTGGTGGATATCAGGGTTCTTGACCATATGGTTGTCGGCCACGGTGAGGTAATATCCCTGGCTGAACGGGGGCTGATGTAAACCGCCCTGGGCCAGAACCAAAAAACTGGCCAAATTCCCAACAATTTTTTGCGTTGGGGGGTCAGTTCTGGTATAAAAGCGTCCCTTTCTGGCGGCGTCTGGCGAGCAGCTTGCTTTTTCGTGGCGCAAGCAGCGACAACCAGAAGCGCGATTAAACGAATTCGTATATCAAGACCATTGCTCAGGTCGGAGGCAAGTATGTCCAGAGTTTGTCAGGTTACCGGTAAGCGTCCGGTCACCGGTAACAACGTATCCCACGCGATGAACCACACTCGTCGTCGCTTTCTGCCGAATTTGCAGAACCACCGCTTCTGGGTTGAATCAGAGAAGCGTTTCGTGAAGCTGCGCGTGTCCACCAAGGGTATGCGCATCATCGATAAAAAAGGCATTGACGCTGTGCTGGCCGATCTTCGTGCCCGCGGCGAGAAATTTTAAGGAGCCGCATCATGCGCGAGAAAATCAAGCTGGTTTCATCAGCAGGTACTGGTCACTTCTACACGACCAACAAGAACAAGCGTAACACCCCGGAAAAAATCGAGATCAAGAAGTACGATCCGGTTGTCCGTAAGCACGTTGCGTACAAGGAAGCCAAGATCAAGTAATTGATCCGGCGACCGACAAAAAACCCGGCTTGGTGCCGGGTTTTTTATTGCCTCAGACTTTTCCCTGTCATCAAAACGTCTCCAGATACCCTTTCGGCAACGCCACGTCCATGGCAATCGGCAGGTGATCGGACATCGGATAACTCACCACCTCCGAGCGGCGGATCTCCAGACTGGGACTGACCAGGATGTGATCCAGCGCTTTTTCCGGGCGCCAGCTCGGGAAACTGTGGGCGGTATCCGGCAGCGGGATCAGGTTGGTTTCTTTCAGGGGGGTCTGGGTCAGCAGTTCTTCGGCGTGGTTGTTCATATCCCCCATCAGCACCACATGCTGATAATCGCCGATCAGTTCGCGGATATAGCCCAGCTGGCGCTGCTGCGCCGCCCGGCTCAGCGACAGGTGCATCATCACCAGCACCAGCGGGTCGTCCTCGGAGCCATAGCGAGCAATGATCGCGCCCCGCCCGGGGATCAGTCCCGGCAGCTTGTGCTCGGTCACATCCAGCGGCCGATAGCGGCTCAGCAGCCCGTTGCTGTGCTGGGCAATTTGCCCGAGGTTGCGGTTAAGCTGCTGATACCAGTAGGGAATGCCCGCGGCCTCAGCGAGATACTGCACCTGGTTGATGTAGGCACTGCGCAGACTGCCGCCGTCACACTCCTGCAGGGCCACGACATCGTAGTTGCGCAACAACGTGGCGATGCGGTCGAGGTTCTCGATGCGGTTGCGGTGCGGCAGAAAATGCTGCCAGCTGCGGGTCAGATAATGCCGGTAGGACGAGGTATTGATCCCCACCTGGATATTGAACGTCAGCAGCCGGATGTGCCGGTGCGCCTCGAACTCGGGCACATGCTCGCTGCCCGAGCTGCAACTGCCTCTGGGCTCTCTGGCGGGGCGCAGGAGCCCGTCCAGCTGCTTGCGAATGTGTCTGTACATAGTGGCCAGCTCACCCGACTGTGACGCGTGTTTACCTGCGAGTGCAGGGTTGCTTACTCGGCAGCGCCGCGCTCCTGTTCGACCAGATAATCCACCACTTCCAGCGCCGCTTCATGGCTGCCTGCCATGGAGGCACTGACCGTATACTTGCCATTAACCAGCATAGTCGGTGTGCCGGTGATGCGCGCGCCGCGGATTTTGGACTGCGCCTTCTGCATCTTCGCATTCACCCCGAAGCTGTTGTACGCCTTCAGGAACGCCTCGCCGTCCACGTCGTGATCACTGACAAACGCTGCCAGTGCCTCACCGGAGTTCAGTGGCTGGCGATCCCGGGCCAGCGCGTCGAACAGCGCGTCGTGCACCTTGTCCAGCTCACCCATGGACTCCAGCGCGTAAAATGCCCTGGCGTGCGGCTCCCAGGATTGACCGAGCGCTGCCGGAATCTGCACGTAGTCGACGTCGTCCGGGATATTTTCTGCCCAGGACTCCACCAGCGGCTTGAAGTTGTAACAGTGGGGACAGCCGTACCAGAACACTTCTGCCACTTCGATGGTTTCGCTGTTGTCGGTACGAACCGGTGAACTGAGCTCCCGGTAATGGGTGCCTTCCTGCCACTCCGCTGCACTGGCCTGTCCGGCAATGGCAAAGGCAAAGGCTGCGAGAAAGGTGACAGCAGTACTCAGACTTCTCAACATCGACTATCTCCGTTTTTTTGAACGTTGTTTCTGGAACAGATTATGACCCAGCGTGTGCGAAAAGTTCCACCGACGCCAGATTAAAGCGGGGAAAGGCATAAAAAAACCCCGCACCGGGCGGGGTTTTCGACGTCACGACACTGATCCGTTGGGCTCAGTTCAGGCCGGAGAGGTAGTTCGAAACCGCTTCAATTTCCGAGTCGGTCAGCTTGGCGGCAACGTCCATCATGATGGACGCGTTCTGACCGCCGGCACGCTCACCATCGCGGTAGGCTTTCAGCTGCTTCTGGATATACTCGGCATTCTGGCCACCCAGTCGCGGGTATCCCGCCGGCTCGTTACCCTTGCCCTGCGGGCTATGGCATCC
>JAEPMM010000443.1 GCA_017643965.1 Marinobacter sp. | reverse complement strand
TATGGGACGCGGATTTTTCAGTAGACGACCAGCACCGGCTGTCTTACCACTCCCCACACACCCGCCATGAAGGATTCCGTGACTGGTACCGGCTGCTTTACGGCATCACCATCGAGGAGTGGTATGACGCCGGCGCAGCCAAAGAGACCAACCTCACCCGGCTGGTGGAACTGGTGGAAAACCGCAAGGAGCACCAGCATGTGATGGTGATGCTCGACCTGTACCGGTTGCCGGAACGGGACAACAAGTTTCACCAGAATCCCTTCCCGCACTACGTCATGCTGGAGACCACCGACAACCCGGAGGAGTGGTTCATGTCCGACCCGGATTTCCGTTGGCAGGGCGTGCTGCCGCGAGACCGCATTCTCGACGCGGTGCGCTCTCCGGCCGCCGCCGGCGGCTTCGTATTCGATGGGCTGGATGTCCGTCACAGCCCACGGGAAACCGTCGCCGCGTATTTCCTGCAGTGCATGAAACGGGATCACAATCCGTTCACCGAGGCGCTGCGGGCCATCTTCCGCGCCCACGTCGGCGCCACCGCGACACAGCCACTGGCGGACCTGCCCCGGGCCTTTCGTGAGATTCCGGTGATGGCGATTCGCAAGTACGCCTATGAGCACGCTTTTGCCTGGCTGCTGGAAGACCAGGGACGTCAGGCCGAGGGGGATGACGGCTTCGAGGCCTGGTGCGAGGAGATCGACCGGCTGGTAAAAACCTACACCCGACTGCAGTATCGCGACATGAAGCTGGCGATGACGGGCAACCGCGCACTGGCTGGCGAAGTCGACGCTCTGCTGGACGAACAGGACCAGCGCGAACACCGCATCAAGCAGGCTCTGAGCGACCTGTTTGAGCAGTGGTGGCAAACCCGGCCGGCAGACAATCCGCTGCCGCAAACCGCCGGAACGTCGGTTCCGGCCACGGAGCCGATGCCATGATGCCATTGCACCTGTGCCCGATTTCGTTCCGCCACCACCTGACCTCGCTGCCGGAGCTGGCCCACTGGGCCCGCCACACCGGCTTCGACGGCATCGAGCTCTGGGGCGTGCATGCCCGCCACCTGCAGGATCAGCCCGGTTATGATCGTGCCTGGATCCGCGCCCAGGGGCTGACCATTCCCATGGTGAGCGACTACCTGCCGCTGGAGGGCTTCCGCGCGGACGCTCTGGCCCGCACCCGCCAGCTCTGCGCCATCGCCCGACACTGGGGCGCCGGCAAGGTACGGACGTTTGCCGGCAATCAACCCAGTGCCGCCCTCAGCGCCGCGGATCGATCGGCTCTGGCCCACCGCTTGCGCCAGTTAACAGACTGCGTGGCGAACGAGGGCCTCGAGCTGATCGTGGAGACCCACCCCGGTACCCTGGCGGACACCCTCGGGGCCACCATCGACCTGGTGACGGCGGTGGACCACCCTGCGCTGGGACTGAATTTCGACGTGCTGCATGTGTGGGAGTCGGGGGCCGATCCACTGGACGCCCTGCATCAGCTCTGGCCCTGGGTGCGTCATTTCCATTTCAAGAATATCCAGAAGCGCAGTCAGTTGCCGGTGTTTGCACCGGCCAACGTCTACTCCCCGGCGGGCTGCCGCCAGGGCATGGTGCCGGTGCTTGAGGGCGCCTGCGATTACCGCCCGCTGCTGGCGTTTCTGGCGCGGCAGCCTGCGGCTAACGGTGTCGATGCCTCGCTGGAGTGGTTCGGACCGGACTGCCAGCGGGTGCTGCACAGCGACCTGACGCGGTTGCGGGCGGAACTGGCCGTTGAGTCAACGGCGGTCGGCACTCAGGTCCCGCTGGCCTGCCACGGCACCTGAGTCACCTGCCCGCGGGCAAATCGCACCAGGTGTGAGGCCACCACCTCGCCCAGTTCATCCAGCTCCTCACGGGAGGGGGACTGACAGACCAGCGTCAGCGCCTCG
This sequence comes from Marinobacter sp., assembly GCA_017643965.1. GTDB lineage: Bacteria > Pseudomonadota > Gammaproteobacteria > Pseudomonadales > Oleiphilaceae > Marinobacter. Next base: position 634 of record JAEPMM010000443.1, on the reverse strand, counting down.
CCCTCCGCGACCAACCGGCATTCGCCGATGGAAAAGCCAAGGTAGCCGGTGTCGGTGGTCCAGTGGGCGTCAATCTTGTGGCTGAAATGTTTGCACAGCCGGTTGATCAACAGGCCGGGCTCGGGGGTGGCGACAGTGGCGCTCATTTCCTGCATGGTTTGGTCTCCTGAAAAGCTCTGGATTGCAATGGCCGGCAGCGGCGCTCACGGCGCCAGAGGCCGGTCCGCCAACACAATGGGGTGGCCGCGGGAACAGCGTTCGATGCGCGCCTCAATGCCGTAGGTGCGGGCCAGCAATGCCGGCGTCAGCGTATCTTGCGGCCTGCCGAGGCAGGCGTGACCGCCGGGTGACAGCACCAGCACCTGATCGCAGAAACGCAACGCCAGATTCAGATCGTGACTGGCCACCAGGGCGATGGCGCCCCGTTGCCACGTCGCGGCATGAACCGCGTTAAGCACGTTCAGCTGCCAGTGCAGATCGAGCGCACTGGTGGGCTCATCCAGCAGCATCAAGCCCGGCTGGCGCACCAGCACCTGCGCCAGCACGACCATCTGGCGCTGACCGCCGGACATCTCCGCCAGGCTCCGCAACGCAAGATCACGAATACCCAGGGTGGCGAAGACGGTCTCGATCG
>JAEPMM010000099.1 GCA_017643965.1 Marinobacter sp. | reverse complement strand
TTTCTTGCGGCCCATACCGACGTCTCCGGGCTGATACCCGCGCTGAAGAGTGTTGGTCTGACTGCCCGGGCACTGGTGGCGCTGGTCAGCGTGGAAACCGCGGCCGGTCGGGTGGCGGGCATCCTGCTGGTGGCCACTGAATCCGACGCGGTTGACGATCATGACAACGAGCAACGGCTGATCATCAGCTGCTCGAATTACCTGTCGCTTCTTGCCGAGCGGGCGGAGTACCTGGAACAACTGGAGCGCGCGAACCAGGAGTTGTCGGTTTACGCGCTTCACGACCCGCTGACCGGGCTGGCTAACCGCCGTTACCTCATCGAGGAGCTGGCACGCATGCTGGCGGAAGCCCAGCGCAATGGTGGCAAGGTTTACGTGGCGTTTATGGATCTTGATGGCTTCAAACAGATCAACGACGAACACGGTCACGATGTCGGTGATCAGTTCCTGCAGAGCCTGGCGGTCTGCCTGCGGGGCGCGTCAAGGGCCGGTGACCTGGTCAGCCGCTATGGTGGCGATGAATTCGTGGTGCTGTCGGCGGCAAAACCGGAGGAGGGGGAAGCCGGGCTCGAAGCATTCCTTGGTCGGCTGCGCAAAGTGACCTGCGGCCGTTTCGACCTGCCGGAGATGTCGCTGGACTATGCGGGCCCAAGCGTGGGCGGCGTGGTCAGCCATGCCGGAGAAACCGACCCGGACGCCTTGCTGGCCCGGGCCGATGACGCCATGTACGCGATCAAGAAAGCGCGCAAGGGCAATCCTCAGAGATAATGCACCAACGTCTGCTTATCGAAGCGATACTGGCGGTTGTAAACGCCGTTCTCGGCGCGCCTGCCCGCGGCCAGCACCATCACCACCAGGCCCTTGCGCGGCACGTTTAACAGCTTGCGCACGCGACAGTCATCGAAGCCTTCCATCGGGCATGAATCATACCCGTGGGCCCGCAGCGCCAGCATCAGGTTCTCTGCAGCCAGTGCGGTGGACTTGGTGGCCCAGATTTTCATCTCGGTGGCGGAATAGGGCCCGCGCGGCACCGGACGGGTGAGGCCGACGAACAGACCCGCCGTTTTCTTTGCCACACCGAGTATACCCAGTGGCCCCTGGTTGTAATGGATGGGGGCAATGCGGGTGTAGTATTTCTCGACAATGCCCGGCAAGGTTTCTTCCGGCCATTGCGCCAGTGCCTGGCGAGCATGTTCGCGCCATGTATCGGTACGGGCCACAATGCCGATCAACACCGGCGCTGTTCTGGCCGCATTCTGGTTCAGGCAGGCGTTTGCCAGTTTTTTGCGCAGCTCCGGAGATTGCACTACAAAGAATTCCCAGGGTTGCAGGTTACTGGAATTCGGCGCCAGGGTGGCCAACTCCAGGCAGTCGTCCAGCACGTCGGCCGGGATGGGCTCGTCGGTGAAGCGGCGGATCGAACGGCGGCTGCGCACCACTTTGCGGAACTCTTCAACATCGATCTCCGGCGGGGTGAGCGGGCCAGCTTTCGCGTTCATGGGGTGTCCTTGCGTGCTTGTGAAGTGGGTTGTGTGACTCTATCGTTACGGGAAAGTCTGATTTATGCAATTGCCTGGATGACGGAAGCCCATGACCGACCCCCTGTCTGAACTGCCATTTCGGGAACTGGTGAGCCGGGTGCGGGCTTGCACTCTGTGTGCCGATTCGCTGCCCTGCGGTCCGCGACCGGTGATCCAGCTGTCGGAATCGGCCCGGCTGCTGGTGGTCGGCCAGGCCCCTGGCCGGCGGGTGCACGAGACCGGCTTGCCGTTCAACGACCCGAGTGGCGATCGCCTGCGTCAGTGGCTGGACCTGTCGCGGGAGGATTTCTATGACGAGCAGAAGCTCGCGATTCTGCCAATGGGGTTTTGCTATCCGGGCACCGGTAAATCGGGGGATTTGCCACCGCGACCGGAATGTGCGCCGGCCTGGAGACAGGCGTTGCTGGCGCGCTTGCCGAATGTGGCACTGACGCTGGTGATTGGGCAATACGCTCATGCCTGGCATCTGCCCGACGCCGCGCGCTCGGTCACCGAAAACGTTCGGCAGTGGCGCCAGTACTGGCCGAATCTGATGCCTATGCCGCACCCCAGCCCGCGCAACAATCTCTGGCTGCGCCGCAATCCCTGGTTCGAAGAGGAGGTTATTCCGACACTGCAGTCGCGGATCCGGAGCCTTCTCCGACCCTGAGACCGATGTAATTCTCCAGCGCCCGGACCTGTTCATCGGACGCGTAAAGCCCCTGCTTGGTGCGGCGCCAGAGGATGTCCTCGGCGGTCATGGCCCATTCCTCAGCAATCAGATAATCCACTTCACTCTGATAGAGATTGCCGGTGAAGCGACGGCCCAGTGCGTCGATGGCACCGGCAGCACCGATGACATTGCGGGTGCGCGTGCCATAGGTGCGTACGAATCGGCTGATCATGTCTTCGGGGAGCCAGGGCCACTGGCTCTGGAACTGCTCCGCCAGCGTGCTCTGGTCACGGAAGTCGCCTCCCGGAAGAACGGCGTTGCGGGTCCACTGGCGACCGGCACCGGGGAAAAACTGGCAGAGTTTTTCTGTGGCAGCTTCGGCAAGTTTTCGATAGGTGGTGATTTTGCCACCGAAAACGGAAATCACCGGAGCCTGATCTGCCTCGGTATCCACTTCGAACGCGTAGTCCCGGCTGGCCTTCTGCGCGGGTTGCTGTTCGTCGTCCATCAGTGGCCGGACTCCGGAGTAGGACCAGACCACATCCTGCGGCGACAGTTGGTGACGGAAGTGATCATTGACAATGTCCAGCAGGTAGCGGGTTTCCTCGGCCGAGATGGTCGCCTTTTTCGGGTCTCCCTGGTACTCGACGTCGGTGGTGCCAATCAGTGAGAATCGGTCCTCGTAGGGGATAACGAAAACGATGCGGCCGTCCTCGTTCTGCAGAATGTAAGCTTCGGTTTCCTGGTTCAGCCGGGGCACGACAATATGACTGCCTTTGACCATACGGATCGCTTTGGGAGCCGGCATGGCCAGGGTCTCGCTGAACAGGCGGCTGACCCAGGGGCCAGAGGCATTGACAATGGCCCTGGCGGTTACGGTCGTGGTGGACTGGTTTTGCGTGTTCTCCAGAGTCACGGTCCACGTCTGTTTTCCCCGGACTGCCCGGGTGCATTTGGTGCGGGTAAGAACCGTTGCGCCGCAAGCCTGGGCTTTCAATGCGGTCAGTACCACCAGGCGGGCGTCATCTACCCAGCCGTCCGAGTATTCGAAGCCACGGGTAATTTCCGGTTTCAACGGGCTGGTGCTGTCAAAACGGATGGAGCGGGAGCCAGGCAGCACTTCCCGTTTGGCGAGGTGGTCGTAGAGAAAAAGACCGGTACGGATCATCCACGCCGGGCGCAAATGAGCCCGGTAGGGCAGGCGGAACCGCATGGGCCACATGATGTGCGGCGAATTCTTCAGAAGCGATTCACGCTCCGCAAGGGCCTCACGCACCAGACGGAATTCGTAGTGCTCCAGATAGCGTAATCCGCCGTGAATCAACTTGCTGCTGTTGGAGGACGTGGCGGACGCGAGATCGTTCATCTCGCACAGAAGCACACGGAGACCGCGACCGGCCGCATCCATGGCAATACCGGTACCGTTTACGCCGCCACCGACGACGATGACGTCATATTCCGCGTGCTCTGCATTCATGATTCGGTCGTTCCCTGGTGCACCCTCGACATGGCTCACGAGTATACCGCTGTTGCCAGGCAAGAACGACCTCAACTCACGCTACAGTGACTGCTCTCACATTGCGGGCCGTCACGGGAGCAGAGATGACCGGACGGCTGGCGGTTTTCAGAGCGCCAGGGGTTTGCCAGCCTGCTCGCGCCGTAGTTTCCATTCGGCGTCGGTCTGAGCGGCCTCGTCTCCGGGCATGGCGTCGATGATCTCGAAGAAGTTGCTGCTGTATTCATCGGCGACAACGTCGCTGCGGGGCCGCACTTTCACCACGTACACGGTTTGCACGTTCTGGTGGTCGAATGCCCGCCACACCTGCTCGTCCTTGAGGAAGCTGTAGCGATGGTTCTCCAGGGCCCGGGTCACCGCGCGGGTGTTGGTGGTGCCGGCACGCTCCACAGCCTCCTTGTACTGATAGACAATGCTGTAAGCCGAGGCCGCAGCCGTGGACGGGCGCATCTCATAGCGGCTTGAAAACGCCTCGACAAACGCCCGGCCCCGCGGGTAGTTGAACTCGAAGGGCAGATTCCAGACCCAGGGCGACCCACCGATGACGCCCTCCATGATGGTCGGACCTACCTGCCGGGCCATGCCCAGCGTGAGGTTGGGCACCACAATCTGCATTTTCCGGGTCAGCCCCATCTCGTACGCAACATTGATGGCCCGCACCATGTCGTCTCCGAACAGTACCATCATCAGTACTTTCGCGCCGCTGGCCTCGGCCTGCTCGAGTGCCTGACGGAAATCGGTAATCAGTGCCCGCGGGAAGGGGGTGGTGACCCCGCCGTGGGTGGTTTTGTCATCGGTGTTGGTGAAGCGGCGGACGGATTCCTCCACCGACCAACCCCAGGTGTAATCGGAGGTAATGTAAAAGTACTCGTCATCGCCATGATGGGTTTTCAGGTATTGGCTCAGCACCTTGGCGGTCATCCAGGCGTTGTAGGGCTCGCGGAACATGTGGCTGTGACCTTCCTCACCGGTGGTGGCGTTGGAATAGGTGAGGGTGCCAAAATAAAGACGGTCACGCTCCCGGGCGGCCTTGCCGGAGGCGATGGCAACGGCACTTGAAACGCCGCCGAATACCATGTTGACGCGCTCCCGGTCGATCAGTTCTGCGGTATTGCGAGCGCCGCGTTCCGGTTCGCCTGCGGTATTGCGGATCACCAGTTCGATGGGTTGGCCCATGACCCCGCCGGCCTTGTTGATTTCGTCGACAGCGAGGAATGCGCCCAGTCGCTGCTGCAGCCCCTGATCACTGTAACGACCGGTTTGCGGATAGTTCAGGCCGATTTTGAGGGATGCGGCCAGGGTGGTGGTGCATGTCAGCGCCAATAGTATGGTCGCCAGAAGTTGCCGGATTATTATGGTTTTCATTGGCATACGCCTCCTGTAAAGCGTTGCGGTCAGGTTTCTACACCTGTTTTTTGTTGTTGGTTTCGGGAATACCGTCAGGCAGTGTCGGTAAACTTTGTGCAGGCAACAATCGGACGAAAGTTGAACTTCTCGTAACAATTTGTAGAAGGAAGTGGATGACCAGGGGGGGCGGCTGCCCACGGGCAGCCTCCAACCCGATTGGATTATCGGCGCCGTGCCACCATAACCAGCAGAACGCTGACCAGGGTTGAACACACCAGCGCGCCAAGGAACGGCGCCAGCGTGGGGATGGCGCCGGGGAAGCTGGCTGCGTGCAGGCCGGCGGCGAGGCTGCCACCACTGAACCATCCGGGCACGATGGCACCGAACAATCCGGCCAGGCCGCCGCCGATCGCGGCCAGGGTGGACATGCGTTTCCACAGCCCCATCAGCACGGGAATCACGGCAGTGGCGCACAAGAGGTCGGCAATCAGGAACAGACGCAACACGGAGATGCCCTGCAGTGCCACCAGCACCACCGGAATCATCAGCAGTACCGTGAGCCAGCGGGCAGAGGTCAGAGACATGCCTTTTTTCTCAGTAACCGCCAGTGAGGCGAGGGCATTCTGAAGGGTGTCGACCGATGACGCCACCAGTGTCAGCGCAAGTACCAGCGCGGGCAGTGTGAGCCACGCTGGCGCGTCAGCCAGCAGGGCAAAGAACGGAATCGGTGGGTTGCCCAGTTCGGTTCCGCTCATGGCAGCGGCGATCCCCAGTGACCCCACAACGGCCACAACGGCGATGGTGATGATGCCGCCGAAGAAGGCGCCCCGTTGAAGCGCAGAGGTATCCCTGGCCGACCACAGGCGCTGCCAGTAGCCCTGATGAAACAGATTGGCGGCAGTGACTGCAATCACCAGGGTGAGGGCAACACCCAGAGCGCTTCCAACCGGCACGCCGGGACTGTGATCCAGACTGATCTCCGGTAGCCGGTCGGTTGCAACCACGCCAACAATGATCAGCAGGGCAATCAGCAGAAAGGCCTGCCACTGTCCGTCACCAGGCTGGCCCGCAATCCGCCCCAGGCGGTGTAGATGAGGGTCGCGCCGGCGACACCGACCACTGCCAGGTTGCCGTTGACGCTGGAGAGCATGGAGGTGATGGCACCGATGGCGGTGAGCTCGGCCGTCAGGAAGCACAGCATGTACAGCACCGAGATCAGCGACACATAACGGCGGACGCCGTTGCCATAGCAGGCCTGGGCAAATTCTCCGATGCTGCGGCCCTGGGGTAGAAAACGGCGAATGGCCGGCCCGCAGAAAGCAAACACGATGAAGGGCAGGGCTGCACCCAGAGCGTAACCGGCCAGCGCCAGCGGCCCCACCAGTGCACCGACCTCCGGTGGCGCAAACAGGATCCAGCCGCCCATGCCCGAGGCCAGAAAACTGAGCCCCAGAGCTCTCGCGCCCTGGGTGTTCCGGGCGGTGATAAAGTCGTCAAGTCCTCCATCAGCCAGCCGTGCCCGAACGCCAAGCCAGGTAAACAGAATCAGGGCAACGGCCAGCGCGGCCACAGTGGTGTAAAGCATGCTCATTTGCTCCGCCGGTGAGAAGGGCGAAATAGTGCCATATTCGCGTCTGTGCGGCGAGATTCGGTGATCCGTTGAAGGTTCACGGCAATTTTGACAAGCGTCAATCCAGGGTCCAGCTTATGATTTAGGCTGTGTTGTTTGCGCTGGTCAATCATCAGGCGCTATTTCCGGAGGGTGCGCTATGAACAACAGACAATCCGAATTAGAAACACTGCGGGCGGATCTCAAGGCCCGGCTCACTCGCTACGAGGCCCATCAGCACCGCGAAGGTGGTGCACTGGAGAAAGACTTCGAGGAGCAGGCGATTCAGACCCAGAATGACGAGGTGGTCGATTCGCTGGAGCTGGAAACCCGCTCCGAGCTGGTGCAGATTGAACACGCGATTGAGCGCATCCAGCAGGGCGTGGGTGATGAGTGCGAGCGCTGTGGCGAAGAGATTGATCCCCGCCGGCTTCAGGTCCTGCCCTACACCACGGTATGCGTGACGTGTGCCGATGCCTGATGGTGATTCCCGGCCGGGACTGCCCCGAAGCCAGATAATCGGGCTGGTCCTCGGCCCGTTGTTGCTGGTGCTCACGCTGGTGCTGCCGGCACCGGACGGAATGAGTGATGCGGCCTGGGCCGCTGCTGGGCTGATGCTGCTGATGGCAACCTGGTGGTCGACAGAAGCCATCCCGATTCCCGCGACCGCGCTCTTGCCGATCCTGCTGGTGCCCGCGCTGGAGCTTGGCTCGGTCAAGGAAGCCACGGCGCCCTATGCCAATCCCATTATCTTTCTGTTTCTGGGCGGCTTTACGCTCGGCCTCGCCATGCAGCGCTGGAATCTTCACCGGCGCATTGCGTTGCACACGCTCAGGTCGGTGGGAGCAAAGCCCCGGCGGCAGATTGCCGGATTCATGATGGCCACCGCGTTCCTGAGTATGTGGGTCAGCAATACGGCCACCTCCATCATGATGTTGCCCATTGGCCTGTCGGTCATCGCGATGATGGGGAGCGGTGAGTCAGAAGGCCAGCGCCGGTACGCAACGGCATTGCTGCTGGCGATTGCCTACTCCGCCAGTATCGGGGGTATCGCCACGCTGATCGGTACCCCACCCAACGCGCTGCTGGCGGCCTACCTCAGCGAGAATCAAGGCGTGTCGATCGGTTTTGCCCAGTGGATGCTGATCGGTGTTCCGGTCACCGTGGTGATGCTGACGCTGACCTGGTGGTGGCTGACCCGCACCGATTTCGGCATCGCCGCCGATGGCAACAGCGGTGCCCTGATTCGGGATGAGCTCAAGGCCCTCGGCCCTCTGCAGCATGGGGAGAAGCTGGTTGCGGCGGTGTTCGTACTGACCGCCGCGGCGTGGATTTTCCGGCCCTTGCTGGCGGACGAACTGATGCCCTGGCTCAGTGATACAGGGATCGCCATTGCGGCCGCGGTGGCTATGTTTCTGATTCCGGTTAATGTAAAAGAACGGGTGCTCGTGCTGGACTGGGAAACGGCCCAGAGCATTCCCTGGGGCGTGCTGCTGTTGTTTGGCGGCGGTCTTGCCATGGCAGGCGTGATTAGCAGCTCCGGGTTGGCGGAGTGGATTGCAGAAAGCCTGAGTGTGGCCGGGCATCTGCCTGCCATTGTGATGATCGTTCTGGTGGCCGGTGTCATCATTTTTTTGACCGAAGTGACCAGCAACACCGCAACCGCCGCCGCCTTTCTGCCGCTGTTGGGCGCCCTGGCGATCTCTCAGGAGCTGTCGCCCCTGCTGCTGACGGTGCCGGCGGCGATCGCAGCCAGCTGCGCCTTCATGATGCCGGTGGCCACCCCGCCGAATGCCATCGTGTTTTCTAGTGGCCACATGAAGATTCAGGACATGATCCGTGCCGGGTTTGCGCTCAATATTATGGGCATCATCGTGGTGACCATCGCCAGCTACCTGCTGCTGGGACTGGTTTTCACGCTCTAGCCTGACTACTCACCCTGAATCTTGCTGAGGAGGTCCTTGGCCAGTTCGATCGCTTCCGAACGGTGGCTGATGTTCTGCTTCTGGTACAGACTGCGAATGTGGGTCTTCACGGTGGTAGAGGCTACTTTCAGGTGTTCGGCGATCTGATCATTGGAGAGCCCGGCATGGATCAGGCTGAGGATCTGCCACTCACGGCGGGTCAGGGGCGAGGTGCGGATCAGTTCCGGCACGTCCGGGCGGTCTATGATGTCCTGGATGATGGCCTCGTCCAGCGAGATCCGTATGGCTCGGCTGAAATCCCGCTGCTGCTGGGCCAGCTGTATCAGGCGCTCGGCCCGTTGCAGCTCCATGCCGTCGATCCGGTTGTCGTTGATCAGTGCCTTGAGGATCACGATCAGCACTTTTCCGATGCGCAGAAAACTGCCGACGGCACCGGTGGTGCTGGCCAGGATGAGGGCCGTGCTCATCTGTGCGAGTGCCTGATCGCGGTCATCCAGTTGCCAGTACAGGTACGCCAGCGCAATGTGATTGCGGTTAAGGTCGGTTTTCAGGCCCAGGGCCTCAGCGGACCGGGTAAGCGCCTCCAGCAGCGGCCTGGCCTCATGGAACTGGCCCAGACTCATCAGTGCCCGCGCCTGATTGCGGCCATTGCACTGGTTGAAGTGGTTGGAGGCCTGCGCCGGATCACAGGGCGGGGCGATGGTCAGCCATCGCTGGATTGCATCGTGATCC
>JAEPMM010000391.1 GCA_017643965.1 Marinobacter sp. | reverse complement strand
CACCAGGATTGGATCCGGTGTGGGCCGTGCTCGCCAAAAATGCCCCAGGGCCACCCCGGACCGTGAGCAATGCACGGCGACTGGTCAATGTTGACGTAATGACGCACTGCGCGGGAACCAAACAGCTCCATGTAGCGCAACGACGTGCTTGCCCCCATGGAAATCCCGCCGAGGCCCACCGGCTCGCCCACGCTGTACTCGCGAATCACGGCGTCAAGATCCCGGGCATGGCTGGTCAGCACACAGGCTTCACTGCAGGCCAGCCGCGACGAACCGCCGAAGCCGCGCAAATCCGGGAGTACAAACCGGAAGCGATGCGCCAGCGGCAACACAATGGGCAGCCAGTGACGGCTGTCCATCCCGAAACCGTGCAACAGAATGACAACCGGGCCGCGCCCGATTTCCCTGACCTTTAGCCTGGCGCCGTCGTGTGCCGTTACTCGTGCCATATTTCTACTGACCCAGTCTGAATGAGGGGCCTATTGTCCACACGCTGGCCGGCACCGCTATGGGCCGTAAGGCCAGAAACCGGGGCGATTGGCCCCTACGTGGTCGAGAAGTCCTTGGCGTAACCGTTGGCGTCGATGTTTTCGGGCTCAGCCTCCCGCACCCTCAGCGAGGCGCTGAATGGTGCTCTTGAGGACAAGAAGGTCGGCAGTGTGTGCAATTTCGTTCTCTACAAGCCCAGCGAATTGTCGCAACAGGTTGCGATGGTCCTCATCCAGATAACGAGGTTGATGGTCGAGCACGCAGAGAGTGCCGAGAGCCCGCCCCTCGGGACCCCGTACAACGGCTCCGGCGTAGAAACGAATAAAGGGCTCACCGGTAACCAGTGGATTGGCGGCAAAGCGCGGATCATCGAGCGTATCAGGCACGAGCATGAACGATTCTTCGTTGATGGTATGGCCGCAAAAGGAAATATCCCGAGGACACTGAGTTCTGTTCCAGCCGAGCCTTGACTTGAACCACTGGCGATCCCGATCCACCAGAGTGATCAGGACAATAGGAAAACCGAATGTATCTGCCACCAAGCGGGTGTAACGGTCAAAGCGCTGCTCCGACGCTGTGTCGAGAAGCTGAAGCCCATGAAGTTCCTCGAGACGTTCTTCCTCGCCAGCAGTAATTTCCGGCGGTATATATTCGGTTTGATTCATCGCTAGCCGTGGCCTCTGGAAAAATCTTATCTCCCAGTGTAGATGACGAAATGACCGAAACCCAGAACATGGTCGAGTGAGAGATTTTCCTGCGCAAATCACCGAAACATGGCGGCTTTCGGCGGTTTGGTCCAGACTGTGTTAGAGAAGTGAGTATTCGCTTCAAAAGCGCGTCGGGAGCCTGCCATGATAAGGATGCATGGGGAGTATCGCCGGCATTTGCGATCCGGGATTCGTGTCCCGGTGGTTCTGACGTATGCCAATCACACCGTTGAAGCCAACACGCTGGATATATCGGCCGGAGGGTTGCGGCTGAAAAGGCCTGAGCGGGTGTATATCCGCCCCGGTGAGGCCGTGGACGTGGATTTCCGCGACATGGCCGGTACCAAGGTTGCGGCGACGGTCACTCATACCGGTAAGTCCCACATCGGCTTACAGTTCTATCGCAGACGTTTTTCCGAAAAAGAACTGAACACGCTCTACGGTGCCGCCCCCGCCTGGCAGCGCCTGACAGCCACAAGCAAGCGGGCACTGTGGAAGAACAGCCGCCGCTTTGCGGTTCTTCTGGCCAATACCTACCTGCGCGCGCCCCTTCACGCCCTGGCCCGGCCACAGTTCCTGTTTGCGGTGTACGGTAATCAGGACCAGGCCGGGGCCTACTTTACCCCCGGCATGGCAAAACGCATGCCCTCCAATATGGTGCTGGGGTTCATCCGCAACGAAGACATGCGCGGCCTGATGGTGGCGTCGCAGTTTCTGGAGCATGAGCTGGAGGCGGATTCCGACAAGGTCCGGCTTTACATGGAGCGCTTGCAGCAGGACTACCCCGACGTGCAACGGATCGCCCTGGTCGGGCGCCTGCCCAACTTCGTCATGAAAGCCGGCATCGAGATTACCGATCCGCTGGTGGAAGGCAGCCTGGGAACGCGATACATGATCTGGGACGTGGCGCGCCAAATGCTTGAACGCCCCCAATACTGCAAGCAGACCAGCATTGTTGTGCTGGGGGGTGCCGGGCGCATCGGCAACGCGGTGTGCCGCGACCTCACAGACCTGTACGACCGGGTAATCGGATTTGACCCGCGTTATGAGGAAGACCAGGAAATTGTCACCAACGGCGGTACGATACTGCACACCTCCTCCCTCGCCCATCTGTTGGACGAGAAGCTGTTCATCGGCCTGACCCATCACGGCGATGCTGTTCTGGAGCTTCAGCAATACATCAGCCCGGGCGCCCTGATCGCTGATGACACCCACCCCTGCATCAGCCTCACCGCCCGGGAGCGTCTGCAGGAAAGTCAGATTGCGGTGGAGAAGGTGGTGCTCTCCCACGAGGAATTTCTGATGTGGCCGCGCATGCCAGCGTGGAACAACCGCGATATTCCGGGCTGCCTGGTCGAAGCCCTGGTTCTGCTTCGACAGCCGGGCGTTGGCACAGCCGATTTTTCGGCCTTCTGTGCAGAAGCCGAGTTTCTCGGCTTCACCGGCCGGCTGATCAGCCCGCTGGACGAGTAAGGTGAACAGGAATGCACCATGAGGAATCGCAACGGATGGGCGCAGGATGGCTGGCGATATCCCTTCTGTTCGCCCTTACCGCCAGCGGCCAGACCCTGACGGTGCAAGGCGACGCCGGTCGTTACCGGCTGAATCACCTCATCGACTATTCTGTCGGGGATGAGCAATCCCTGGATCAGGCACTGCAAAGGGGACAGTGGCAAGCCAAGCAGGACGACAGCGTGCTCAACCTGGGGTTCACCGATCAGTCGGTGTGGCTCAGGGTTTCCCTGAACATCCCCGAACCCCTGAACCGCCAGTGGTATCTGGTGATTCCCTACCCGCTGCTGGAAGAGGTTGATCTCTTCATCCTGCGCGATCGGCAACAACCGCCCATCTACCACACCAGTCGCGAGGAAAGTGAACACCGCCGACAACAGCCCCGCAGCTACCAGGTGGCTTTGCCCTTACCCCGCGACCTGCAGGGTGATCTGCAGCTGGTGCTGCGGGCAAGATCAGCAACGTCACTGCAGGTGCCGTTGGAACTCTGGCGGGAGGACCGTCTGCTGACCCAGTTTTCCCTCCGCAGTCTGTACTGGGGGGGCTATTTCGGGGTGCTGTGCGCTCTGGTGATCTACAACCTGTTCCTGTTTCTCTCGCTCCGGGAT
>JAEPMM010000343.1 GCA_017643965.1 Marinobacter sp. | reverse complement strand
GTGGGAATCCCGCACCGAAGTGGCGGCGATGATTGGCAAGATCGGTATCTCGGTGAACGCCTACAACGAGCGTACGGGGCATTCGGAATCCGATGTCGCCGGTGGCCATGCGGTGCTCCGTCACCGTCCCCATGGCGTGGTGGCGGTCTTCGGTCCCTACAATTTTCCGGGACATCTGCCGAACGGTCATATCGTGCCGGCGCTGCTTGCCGGCAACACCGTGGTGTTCAAACCCAGTGAACTGACGCCCGGCGTGGCGGAGATGACGGTGAAGCTCTGGGAGCATGCGGGGTTGCCCGACGGGGTAATCAACCTGGTGCAGGGCGCCGCCGCCACCGGCAAGTCCCTGGCTCGCCATCCGGGTATTGATGGCCTGTTCTTTACTGGCAGCTCCACGGTGGGTCACCTGTGGCATGAGCAGTTTGGCGGCCAGCCGGAGAAAATTCTTGCCCGGGAAATGGGGGGCAACAATCCGCTGATCGTTCAGGATGTGACAGACGTGGATGGCGCCGTTCACCACGCCCTGCAATCGGCGTTTCTGTCTTCCGGCCAGCGCTGCACCTGTGCGCGACGTCTGCTGGTGCCCAAGGGCACCAAGGGTGATCAGTTCATCGAGCGGCTGGCCGAGGTTGCAGCACGCATCCAGGTGGGTGAGTTTGACGCCGATCCGCAGCCGTTCATGGGGTCGGTCATATCCGCCGAGGCGGCGGACAAGTTGCTGGCGGCGCAGGCCCGCATGATCGAGAAGGGCGCCACTTCGGTGTTGGAGATGAAACAGCTGAAGCCGGAGACCGGGCTTCTGTCGCCGGGTATTCTGGATGCGACCGGCATGGAGCTGGACGATGAAGAGTTCTTCGGGCCGCTGCTGATGGTGTATCGCTACAAGAGTTTTGATGATGCCCTGGAGCTGGCCAATAACACCCGCTATGGCCTGTCGGCCGGAATTCTCAGCGACGATCGCAAGCTCTACGAGCGCCTGGCGGATGAAGTGCGGGCCGGTATCGTTAACTGGAACCGGCCGTTGACCGGGGCCAGCAGCGCTGCGCCTTTCGGGGGGGTGGGGGCCAGTGGCAATCATCGCCCCAGTGCCTATTACGCCGCGGACTACTGCGCCTGGCCCATGGCATCCCTGGAAGCCAAAAAAAGCGAGCTGCCCGAGAGCCTCGCACCCGGACTGAGTTTCGACTGATTACTGACCACTGACGACGGATCCACACATGCCCAAGCACGCAGTAGAAGCCAATTTCGATGGCCTGGTCGGCCCCACTCACAATTACGCCGGGCTGTCCTGGGGTAACGTGGCGTCGAAATCCAACGTCAACGCGGTGTCCAACCCGAAGGAGGCGGCGTTGCAGGGCCTGGCCAAAATGAAGCGGTTGGCGGATCGGGGCTATGTTCAGGGCATCCTGCCGCCCCACGAGCGGCCTCACATTCCGAGCTTGCGGGCGCTGGGCTTTACCGGTTCTGACAAAGCCATTCTGGAGGCTGCGGTCCGCCACAATCCGTCCATTCTGGCGGCGGTGTCATCGGCGTCGGCCATGTGGACGGCCAACGCTGCCACGGTGTCACCCAGCGCCGATACTGCGGATCACCGGGTGCATTTTACCCCGGCCAATCTCAGTGCAAAATTCCACCGCTCCATCGAACATGTGGTGACCGGTCGGGTGCTGAAATCGATCTTCTCGGATGAAGCCTGGTTTGCGCACCACCCGGCGTTACCGTCGGTGAGTCATTTCGGGGACGAAGGTGCGGCCAACCACACCCGTCTGTGTGGACGCCATGGCGACCCCGGGGTGGAGCTGTTTGTGTACGGTCAGGTGGCGTTCAACGAGCAGGCGCCGGCCCCCAGCCGATTCCCGGCCCGCCAGACCCTTGAGGCTTCCCAGGCAGTTGCGCGTTTGCACGGGCTCAGCGACCGCCATGTGGTGTTTGCCCAGCAGAATCCGGAAGCCATTGATGCCGGCGTTTTCCACAACGACGTGATTGCCGTCGGCAACGCCAATACGCTGTTCTACCACGAGATGGCGTTTCTGGACGAGGAGCAGGTGCTGGCGGATATCCGCAGCCGGCTTTCCGATACCGAGTTGCAGGCGGTGCGGGTCAGCCAGGCCGAGGTTCCCATCGAGGACGCGGTGGCCTCCTACCTGTTCAACAGCCAGCTGCTGAATACGGCCGATGGCATGTTGCTGGCGGTGCCCGGCGAATGTCGCGAGGTCGCGTCAGTCAGCCGTTATCTGGACGAACTGGTGGTGGGGAACGGTCCGATCACCGGCGTTGAGGTGTTTGATGTCAAGCAGTCCATGCGGAACGGGGGTGGCCCGGCCTGCCTGCGTCTGCGGGTTGCACTCAATGATGATGAGCTCGAGGCCATGCACCATGGTGTTTTGCTGAACGACGCCCTGTATGAGCGCCTGACCACCTGGGTGGAAGCCCATTATCGCGACGAGCTGGCGACAGAAGACCTGGCAGATCCGATGCTGCTGGACGAGGTTCGCAAGGCACTGGACGAGCTCACCGGCATTCTGGGGCTGGGCTCCGTGTATGACTTTCAGCTCTGAATGGACCAGGTGAGCATGTCCATGGTGTGACGGATCAGCGCGTCGGCGGAGAAGTCCGCGGCGCCCGGCATCCCCTCCCGTTCACCGATCTCACTCTGGCACAACAGAATCACCCCGTGCAGCGCGCCGCGCAGGTAGAGTGCGGTCTGCTCCGGATCGCTTATCCGCTCACGGTTCAGGGTGCCATCCGCCAGCCCCAGACGAATTGCCCCCACCATCAGATCCATCAGTTCCGATTTCGAGCACAGCATGTCCTGGGCCTGTTGCTCATCCGCCTCGGTCATGGCGGTTGAGGCTTTGGTCAGTGCCGAGAAGTAATCCGGTTCCTCCACATAGAAGCGCCAGTAGGCGACACCCATGGCACTGATCTGCGCCCGCCCGGTGGTGGCGGTGTCCCGTGCCTGCTCAAAGCGGCGGCACAGGCTCTGGCCGGCCCGCAGCATGATGCCACGCTGAATGGCGGCCTTGTCTTTGAAATACACATAGAGCAATGCCCGGCTCAGGCTCGCGGTGCGGGCGATGTCATCCATCGAGGAGCGGTCGTAGCCCTTTTCCGAGAACACCCGTTCGGCGGCATCCAGGATGGCATCGAAACGGGCCTGCTTCTCGCGCTCTCGGCGCGTTTTCAACTTCTCACTCACGGTGACTTCCCATGGTTACATCCGGCTGATGGAAACGAGCGAATAATGATACCTGATGTGGCATGAAAGCTGATTATTGACAAATTGTCAAAGAATGACATTATGTCGATAACAACAGGTGTTTTTGATCTCGACTGTTTCCGACAACCAGGCTCCCAGGGACGGGGAGCCGACAACCATCACAAACATGGAAGGAAGGGCGCGCCATGACCTCGAATCGAATCCTCTTTGCACCACTGCTGCTGACTCTGGCTGTGCTGGCCCTGGTGGGCTGCAAGTCTCAGGGCGCATCGCCGCAGAACACCCCCGGCGCGGTATCTGTGCGGGCAGCAGAGGTGACCGGCGGCCAGACAGAAGGTATCTCGCTGCGGTTTTCCGGCATTGTGCGTGCGTCACAGCGAGCCACACTGACGTTTCAGGTCAGCGGCACCTTGCGGGAGCGGGCCGTGGAGCTTGGCCAGGAAGTGGCGACCGGTGACGTGCTCGCCCGGGTTTACAATCCGGCTCTGGAGCCGGCGCGGGATTCGGCCCGGGCACGGCTCGACGAACTGAACACCCAGTTTGATCAGGCAAAACGCGAGTGGGAACGCTCAAGCCAGCTGCACGAGCGGGGCGTGGTATCCGAACAGAATCTGGAGCAGATTGCCGCCCGCCGCGACGGGCTGCGAGCCAGTGTTGCCACCGCGCAGGCGGCCCTGGCAGAGGCCACCCGGTTACTCGAGGAAAGTGTTCTGAAAGCCCCGTTTGCC
>JAEPMM010000437.1 GCA_017643965.1 Marinobacter sp. | reverse complement strand
TGCGTTATCGATCTGGTCGAACGCACGGCTCTCGCCGGTGCCCCATACTTCGTGACATACACGGGTCAGGGCTGCGGTCAGAGTGGTTTTACCATGGTCTACGTGACCGATGGTGCCCACGTTCAAGTGCGGCTTACTACGTTCAAACTTAGACTTAGACATTCGACCAATCTCCCTAATCAACCTGGATCGTAACGTTGACCGGACAAATAGTGGAGCTCATGACCGGAATTGAACCGGTGACCTCATCCTTACCAAGGATGTGCTCTACCGACTGAGCTACATGAGCATTTCAAAAACCAAATTGGAGCGGGCAGCGGGAATCGAACCCGCGTCATCAGCTTGGAAGGCTGAGGTAATAGCCACTATACGATGCCCGCGAGCAATTAGTGGTGGAGGGGGCAGGATTCGAACCTGCGAAGGCGATGCCGTCAGATTTACAGTCTGATCCCTTTGGCCACTCGGGAACCCCTCCGAGTCGGACCCGCTTACGCGAATCCGGCAAAACTTAAGTGGAGCTGGCGGACGGAATCGAACCCCCGACCTGCTGATTACAAGTCAGCTGCTCTACCAACTGAGCTACGCCAGCTCACATTCGCCTCGTCAGCGAGGGCGGTATACTACGGGTTTTTATCTGGCGTTGCAACACCTTCACAGCGCCCTATTTCGACTAAATCGAAATTCCTCTGATAATCCGATTCTGCCGCCCGGACCGCCTCAGGACCCTGAAGTGGACCGGCATCAAAAACGAGGGCGTAGCTTATCTGATTTCGGGGGAAGATGGCCAGTATTGCATTGAGATTCTGACGCTTTTTTTCTTCCAGCACGGAAATTGCCGAGGTTCTGGACTCGAACAGGCCCAGGGAGATGGCGAAACGGTTCTCCCCTTCGGTGACCAGATAGGAATCAATGCCCCGGCGCTGGATCGCACGGAACTCCGCCCGGGCCTGCTCCGGTGGCTGAGGTGGGATCAACACCCAGTGCAGGGGCGCCAGCTCCCGCTCCTCACGCTCAACAACGAGGTCGCCGTCAAGGCCCAGCACCTCGCCCGCTGCGCGAGCGTCTTCTTCGCTGTCGAACCAGCCAATTCGCGCGCAGTACAGGTCAGGCGCCGGTGGCGCGGCCAACTCCACCAGCTCCGTCGACGGGGCGGCGTCCTCCGATCCGGCGGCCTCTCCAGGCTCGCTGACCGTTTTCAGTGTCGATACCCGCGGCAGGGTTCCCTCGCCGAGGGAGACGGGCGGGGCCCCGGCCGGAACCGGAGCGGTCGCGAAATACCACAAGGCGGCATTGACCAGCACCAACAGGATGGCAAACCACTTCATGAGGCCGCCTGCTCCTCAGCATCAATGGCAGCAAGCCCCGCGAGGACCAGATCCCCGGCCAGATCGGCCTGCAAGCCAGCAGCCTGAATGCCGGCCGCATCGCCGCCGGTGACCAGAATGGTGTTGATGCCGCTGCTGTGGCAGTCCCGGTGAATCCGCGAAGCCATGGCCTGCCACAGCCAGAACAAACCGTGATGAACACACTCGGTGGTGGACGCACCGGGACCGCCGGCGCTGACCTCATGGTCCTCGAAGCCGATTCTGGCGGCGTCGTTCTTCAGGCTGCGCAGCATCATGCCGCGACCCGGTAGGATATAACCGCCCAGGTGGCGGCCGCTGTCGTCGACGTAATCGACGGTGACCGCACTGCCGGCGTCGATGACAGCGAAACCGCCGGCCAGGTCTTTCCAGGCACCGTACATGCCATGCCAACGATCGGCCCCCATTCGGTCCGGAGTGGCGTACGCGTTAACCAGCCCGCCACGCTCGGCCTCCGCCCAGTAGAACTTTGGCGGCACCGCAACATGACGGGCGAGCAGGCGCGTCAACTCAATGCGCTTTTGCTCTGACACCACCGTGGATACGGCCACACCGCTGATTGAGGACTCCAGGTCGGCAAGATCATTGAAAAGTGTCGGACCAAACCCACCGACACCCTGGCGCACGATCACGTCATCGTTGCGCAACTGCCATTTCACCCGGGTATTCCCGGCATCCACCAGCAACCTCATGAGACAACCCGCAGGCTGATCTCGCCGGCACGCACCGGCACCACCGCCTGATCGGTCTGCAGCAGGTAATTTCCGGACTCATCGATGCCCTGCCCCAGACCGGAAAGGTCGCCCTGACTCGCCGACAACCACTGATCGGCAAAGATATCCCGCGCCTGCCAGCGCGCGCGGAACGCCCCGAAACCCTCCGCGGCAAACTGATCGGCGGCGGAGATCAAGGAAGCGATGAGACGGGACGAGAGATCGTTGCGGGACCAGCGCGCCTCTGGCGCGGCAATTGAAAGGCTGTCCCACGCCTGATCCACCGCGCCGGCCTGCCGCATGTGCACGTTGAGGCCAATGCCGGCGACAACCTGAACAACTCCTTCCTCCAACTCACCTTGCAACTCGACAAGTATGCCCGCGATCTTGCCGCGGCCAAGAAACAGATCATTGGGCCACTTGAGCCCCACCTGCTTTGCCCCGGCAGTCTCCAGCGCCTCGGCGACGGCTACCCCGAGCACAAGGCTCAGGCCATCCAGCATGGAAAAGCCACCACGGAAGGTAAGACCGAGACTCAGATAGAGATTCTCGCCCCTCGGACTCTGCCAGACACGCCCCC
>JAEPMM010000277.1 GCA_017643965.1 Marinobacter sp. | reverse complement strand
CGTCGGAGCTGGCGACGGCGCCGTCAAATTCGTTACGGATGCCGCCGAGCAGGTCGATGAAAAAGTTCGCGGTGCTGCCGGTGCCCACACCAACGATGCTGTTGCGTTCAAGGTGAGGTGCAATGTAGTCCAGCGCAGCCTTGGCAACGGCGTTTTTCAGTTCGTCCTGGGTCATGGGGAGCTCCGGTTGGGGAAATAATCAGGTTTGTCGACATTATAGCCTTTCCGGCACAGCTGCTTATAGACGAAGCACCGCTTAAGTTTCTACACTGTGCGTTTTTCCAGCGAATTTCCCGGTTTAAACCCGACTCACACTCAATCCAATTTCCGGACGGACCCATGCCGCAACGCTATATCAAGAAAATTCTCGATGCCCGGGTTTACGACGTGGCCATCGAAACACCGCTGACCGAGGCGCGCAGCCTCTCCAAACGCTTCAATAATCAGATTTTTCTCAAGCGTGAGGACCTTCAGCCGGTATTTTCTTTCAAGATTCGCGGCGCCTATAACCGGATAGTGCAGCTCTCGGAAGAACAGAAAGCGAAAGGCGTGATCTGTGCGTCCGCCGGCAACCACGCCCAGGGTGTGGCGCTGGCGGCCAAGAACCTGGGTATCAAGGCGGTGATTGTGATGCCGCAAACCACGCCGGACATCAAGGTGCGCTCGGTACGGGATCACGGTGCCAAGGTTGTGCTCAAGGGCGATGCCTTCGATGAGGCGGCGGCCCACGCCCAGGAGCTGATCCGGAAACACGGTTACACCTACATTCCGCCCTACGACGACCCGGACGTGATTGCCGGTCAGGGCACCGTTGCCATGGAGTTGATGTGGCAATTCACCAAGCCGCTGCATGCGGTGTTTATCTGTGTCGGCGGCGGCGGGTTGATCGCCGGCATGGCCGCTTACATCAAGTATCTGCGCCCGGAGATCAAGGTGATCGGCGTGGAGCCGGACGATTCCAACTGCCTGCAGGCCGCCATGAAGGCCGGTGAGCGGGTGGTGCTGGACGAAGTGGGCATTTTTGCCGACGGCGTGGCGGTCAGGCAGATCGGTGAGCATCCCTGGGAGATCTGCAAGGATTACGTGGACGAGGTGATCACCGTCTCCACTGACGAGATCTGTGCCGCCATCAAGGACATCTTCGAGGACACCCGCTCCATCGCCGAACCGGCGGGCGCGCTCGGTGTGGCGGGTGTAAAAAAGTACATCGAACGGGAACAGATTGAAGGCGAGAATCTCGCGGTCACCCTGAGCGGCGCCAACATGAACTTCGACCGCTTGCGCTATATCTCAGAGCGCACGGAAATCGGCGAGAAGCGTGAGGCGATTCTGGCCGTGACCATTCCGGAGAAGCCGGGCGCGTTCAAGACCTTCATCAACGCCCTGCACAAGCGCAGCATCCCCGAATTCAATTACCGCTACGCCGACAGCAAGAAAGCCACCATCTTTGTGGGCATCCAGATCCAGGCGGGCGGCCTGGGCCGCGACGAGCTGGTTCAGGATCTGCGTGAGTCCGGTTATTCGGTGGTGGACCTTACGGACAGTGAGTTTGCCAAGCAACACGTCCGTCACATGGTGGGTGGCCACGCGCCATCCATTTCCAATGAGAAAGTGTTCCAGTTCGAATTCCCGGAACGCCCGGGGGCGTTGCTGAAGTTCCTGATGTCTCTGGGCACCCGCTGGAACATCTCCATGTTCCACTACCGCAACCACGGCGCGGCCTACAGCCGGGTGTTGCTGGGCGCCCAGGTGGACGATGAGGACCTGCCGGATTTCGAGGCGATGCTGGACAAGGTGGGCTTCCGTTACGAGAACATGACCGACAACGAGGCGTATCAGCTGTTTCTTGGCGCTGGCAACGGCCAGGCCTGATATTGCGGAGTCAGGGGTGCACGGGGCCGGCTGAGCGTGATCATCGGCCGCACTATCTGGTGGCTGCCGGGTTTGCCGAAGGCCAATTGGTGGATTGCTTTACAAAATTTTAATCTGCTCAAAAATTGTAAATATCAGGATGCGTGTTAATCTTTTGTCGAATTGTTAAAAAGCAACAATAGCTCACTGATTTGTCGAGTCTTTACCCTGCCGGGATTTGGAGAAGTGCGCCATGGAACACAAGCCTGACAGCATTCGGGCCATTTTACTGGTTTTCGCGATTGGTTTGGCGGTAACCGGATTTACGTCGTTGCAGGCCTCTGAAGAGAAGCGCAGCGCGACGTCCACGGCGGGTGTCCTGATCAGTGACACCGAACTCGTTCCTGTGGTCCGTGCGGAAAACCGCTAACGAACCCGGTAGCAGCAACGGTCCGTGACCACGCTGTGCAGAGGCACATCCCAGGGTTCAACGGGCAGCGCGGATACCTTCTGAAAATCATGGGCAATGCCGATCAGCTTGGGCGCCAGCCTGGGCCGAACCCGGGTAAAGGCAAACGTCCGGTCGTAGAACCCGCCCCCCATGCCCAGCCTTCCTCCTGATTCGTCGAACCCCACCAGCGGAAACAACACCGCATCCAGCGCCCAGGGCGGTCGTCGCAGGCCGTGCTGAAACGCAGGTTCGGGGATGCCAAAACGGTTGCTGAACAGAGTCATGCCATCGTGGTAGGGGCTGAACACCAGCCGGCCCGGATGAATCGGGTGGAGCACCGGCAGATAGAACTGAACGCCCTTGCGTCGGGCTATCGTCAGGTAGGTGTGCGGGTCGATTTCGCCATCATTGGGCAGATACACGGCAATGTGTCTGGCGCGATGAAGATCCGGATTGCCCAGCAGGTTCAGCGCAAGATTTTCGGCCGCACGTTGTTGCTGCTCCGCAGTCAGCGACCGGCGTTGCTGCCTGAGTTGCCTGCGAAGGCGGGTGCGGGAAGGTTTGTCGGGATCTGAATCGAAGGGATCGGGGGCGATAAACTGGCTCAAAATAAAGCTTCCCGGGCTGCCGTTATCGGATGTGGCCCTTGAACCCAAAGTTCAAGGTCGGTGGCCGCTGTGACATATTAGGCTTTCCCCCGAGGGGGACGTGCTCACAATGCCCTAGAGTAGCCACCTGGGTAGTGCGCATCGGCTCGAGGACGTATCCGACCAGCGAACAGCCCAGGAAGTCGGTCCATTATACGGGTACGAACGGGGCCCATTGCAACACCTGAATCCTGTCGGAATGTAACGAATTATTGGCCGGAGCTTTCTCCGAGGGCGTCATCAAGCTTGTTATCCATGGCCTCGAGGATAGCGCTGGCGGCGCCTGACATGGTGTCCTGCTCAAGCAGATCATGGGTAATGTTCAGGGCGGCCATCACCGCAATCCGCTCGGTTCCGAAGACTTTCCCGCTGGCACGGATTTCCCGCATCTTGCTGTCCAGGTGGCGGGCGGACTGCAGCAGGGCGTCCCGCGCCTCGTCCGGACAGGCAACCAGGTATTCCTTGTCGAGGATTTTCACTTCAACGGTGGTGGGCTGCTGTTTGGCCATCAGTGGTGCTCCAGGGCCCGCAGGCGACCTATCATGGCTTCGATCTTGTTTTTCGCCAGATCGTTCTTGTGCATCAGTTGGGCTCGTTCCCGGTTCCAGTCATCCTGCAGCTCTCTGAGTGCGGCGTTATCGCGTTCCAGTTTGCGACAGCGCTCGATGAGCTTGTCCAGTTTGTCCGCCAATGCCTGTAGTTCGGACTGTTCCATGATTAGGTCAACGCCTGTTGTGATTGGTGCCATCAACTATAAGTGTGGACTGCAAGTCGGTCAATTTACAGGGATGTCATGGCCCCGGATGCGTGACCGGTGTCACTTCGGGCGGCGATCATCCGTCGGTGCCATGGCTGAGCCCGTGATGGCGGCTTTGCCGCCAGGCCTGCAGCGCCGGAATCAGTCCCACCAGCGCCGCCGTGGTCGGTACGCTGGCAAGGATCAACCACTCGGCGGATGCGAGTGGGCGCAAATCGATCTGAATGCCATGGGTTTGCAGTAGCCACGGGCTGATCAGGGCCAGGCCGCCGGCGCTGAGCGCCAGTGCCAGCAGGCAGGCGATCACCGCCAGGGTGATGCATTCAATCACGTGCAGTGCCGCCACCAGTGAGGGTGATGCCCCGGTGGCCCGGAGGATGGCAATTTCCCGCCGGCGTTGGGCCTGCAGGGTGAGCAGCACCGCGATCAGGCCGATCAGGCTGGTGACTACGACAAAGCCGGTAATCCCCAGCAGGGCTCGCTCGAACTGTCCCATGATACGCCAGAGCTCACTGAGAGCGACGCCCGGCAACACCGCGGACAGCGGCTCGTCGCGGAACTCGTTGATCTGGCGCTGAACCTGGAAGGTCATCACTTTGCGCTCGATGCCGACCAGCGCGGCGGTGATGGAGGAGGGGGTCAGAGCCCGTTGCCGCGCCTGCTCCGGGGTCACGGTGCGACCCGGGATGGCGACGCCGGATTCCCAGCCAATGTGCATGGCTTCCATGCCTTCCAGGCTGATGTACACCGCCTGGTCCACCGGTGTGCCGGTAGGCGCCAGTATGCCCGTTACCGTGAACGGGGTGTCCTTGTGGTTGGAGAAGCTGGTGCGGCCGCCGCCATGGGACAGGATGAGATCGTCCCCCAGTGCGTGTTGGTGCCGGCGGGCGACATCGGCGCCCAGCACCACGTCGAACACGTCCGCGAACCATGCACCCTGGCTCAGGCTCAGGGCTTCGTCCCGGCCATAGCGGAAATGCTCGACAAAGCCCCGGTCGGTGCCCACCACCCGGTGCCCGCGGTAGCTGTCCCCGAGAGACAGCGGCACCACCCAGTCAATCCGCGCATCGTCGGTCAGGCCCTGATAGGTTGACCAGCGAATGTTGTTGGTGGCGTCGCCGATGTGGAACACGGTGTACAGCAGCAGATTCAGTTGGCCACTGCGGGCGCCGACAATCAGGTCGGTTCCGGAAATGGTGTTGGTGAAGGATT
>JAEPMM010000433.1 GCA_017643965.1 Marinobacter sp. | reverse complement strand
CTTGCCTTCCTTGGTGTTGGGGAACTGCTTGGGCTTCTGTACCGAGTTGGCGGAGAAGAACGCCGCATTGTCGCTGCCCTTGCGCATGGTCAGGGCGATGAAGCCTTCGTCGGCCATTTCGTATTCGCGACGGTCAGTGATCAGCACTTCGGTCGGGATCTTGGCTTCCAGCTGGCCGAAGGATTCGAACAGGTGCACCGGCAGATCTTCCACCGCGCCACCGCTTTGCGGACCTATGATGTTCGGGCACCAGCGGTACTTGGCGAAGCTTTCGGTCAGGCGGGTAGCCAGCAGGTAGGCGGTGTTGCCCCACAGGTAATGCTCGTGGTCGGCGGACACGTCTTCCTTATAGTTGAAGCTGCGTACCGGGTTTTCGGTGGGGTCGTATGGCACTCGTAGCAAGAAGCGTGGCGAGGTAAGGCCCAGGTAGCGGGCGTCTTCGGACTCACGCAGGGAGCGCCACTTGGCGTATTTCGGGCCCTCGAACACGGCCTTGAGTTCCTTGATGGCCGGCAGTTCCTGGTAGCTGTCGACGCCGAAGAACGACGGTGCCACGGAGGACAGGAACGGCGCGTGGGCCATCGCTCCGACAGACGACACATACTGCAGCAGCTTCATGTCCGGGGTGGACGGGGTGAACGCGTAGTTGCCCACCACCGCGCCAACCGGCTCACCGCCGAACTGGCCGTATTCAGTGGAATAAATGTGCTGGTAAAAACCGGTCTGGGTGACGTCCGGTGCGAACTCGAAATCTTCCAGCAGTTCGGTTTTGGTGGCGTGGAGAATGTCCACCTTGATGTTTTCGCGGAAGTCGGTGCGATCCACCATCAGCTTCAGGCCACGCCAGGACGATTCCAGTTCCTGCAGCTTGGGTGCGTGCAGGATTTCGTCCATCTGGGCGCTGATCTTGCGATCCAGCTCAACCACCATCTGGTCCACCAGCGCCTTGTTGACCGGCTGGCCTTTCTCTTCACTGTTCAGCAGGTTGGCAATAAAGGTTGCCACCCCTTTGCGCGCCACATCGTAGCCTTCATCGGCCGGTGCCATACGGCTGTTGGCCATGACCTGGTCCAGCAAGGACTCTTCTGCTACGGATTCGGAGGCAGCCGATTGCTGCACGGCAGTATCAGACATACTACATCCCTTCAGTACGTTTTGATTTAACTCGAGAATGAATTGCGAGCCTTCGGATTACTCGGCTTTTTCTGTGGCCAGATCCAGTTCGGCCAACAGCTTGCCCCGGGCGTCGTCGTTGTCCAGCAGTTCCTGCAGCTTGGAGCGGAATGACGGCACATTACCCAGCGGGCCCTTGAGGGCAACCAGCGCTTCGCGCAGCTCGATCAGCTTGTTCAGCTCCGGCACCTGGCGGGCAATGCTGTCAGGGGAAAAGTCGTCCAGGGTCTGGAATTCGAGGCTCACCGGCAGTTCGTCGGCGTTGTCTTCCAGCTTGTTGGATACGGACGTGGTCAGGCTCAGACCGGCCTCTTTCATCACCGAACGGAAGTTGTTCTTGTCGACGGAAATGGCCTTTCGGTCTTCGATGGGGGTTTCTTCGGGCTGTCCCTTGAAATCGCCAACCACGAACATTTTCAGCGGCAGCTCGGTTTCAGCCTGCTGGTCACCGGTGGCGGGGACATATTTGATATTGATGCGCTCTTTAGGCGCGACGGAACCGTCTTTTGAAGACATGCGCTTGCTCCCTGTGCAAATCATTTGCAGTAGTTCAATCCCTGGTGCGAACCCTCCTGGCTCGCAACGGGTCAAACCTTACACACGATTCACTTTCCGCTCAAGCAAAAATTGGCCAGCCATTGGTCGAAATGTGCGCTTGGGCAAAGTTTTGCCAAGGCAGATCAGTCAATGACGATCCACGCCGCTCTGGCTATACTCCGCAGGACCGTCAATACCGGACGCTCCCCAACAAAACAAGGAACCCGTGATGAGTGACCTGAAAACCCAATTCGACGAAGCCGTGAACTACATTCAGTCCGCCGAGGGCGATTTCCAGCCGTCTAATGAAATGAAACTGGCGTTCTACGCTCTGTATAAGCAGGCAACCGCAGGCGACGTCAGCGGCAAACGCCCGGGCATGATGGATTTCGTGGGCCGCGCAAAATACGACGCCTGGGCGGAGCTCAAAGGCACGTCCAGCGACGAAGCCATGCAGAAGTACATCGACAAGCTCAATTCGGTGAAATAAGCCGGCTTTCGGGGCCCAGGATACAGCCCCTGCTGTCTGTCCGGGCCCCGTGATCTGTCCCGCCCGAAAGTTTTTTGCGACATTCAAACGATTGTCATAAGATGCGCGCACGATAACAACAACGACGTATCTGGAAGCTCCACCATGAACATTACCGAGGCGCTGGAACAATCCCAGCCTGGCCTTGTTGGCCGCGTTAACAATGCCATCCGCAAACACGATCTCAACCAGCGTGCAGAGCAGACCTACCTGCACTGGATTTCCCGCTTCGTGCTGTTTCACGGCCTGAAGGATCCCGACAATCTGGCCACGGCCGACCGCCAGCTGTTTCTCAGCTATCTGAAGGACCGCATCCAGTTGTCACGGGCACGACTGAACCAGGCCAGCCAGGCTCTGACCTTCTTCTACGAGGATGTGCTGGGGAAAACACCGTCAGAACAGATCGTCGCCGCCTAACGGCCGGTCATATTGACGTTCTGGGTGTCATAGGTGCGATTCTCCGGCGGGCGGATCATATAGTTGTTGCTGTGGGTCTGCCCGG
>JAEPMM010000363.1 GCA_017643965.1 Marinobacter sp. | reverse complement strand
GGCCGAACATGGCGGAGTTGGCAAGGGCAAGCACCCGCGCAGCCAGCGCTGTGTCGGTGGAGACGATGTCGCTGATGCTGCGGTAGCTCTCTTCCTGGTGACATGCCTCGAGCGCCCGCAGGGTGACTTCCGGTAGGCTCGGCAACTGAATGTCGGGGGCAATGTCCATGGACTACCTGTAAGCGCCTGGTTTCGCTGTATTCTGACGACATGTTCATTGTTGTTGTTCGCTCGGAGCTTAGACAATAACGTGGATTTATTAAATAGTTATTGCTGGATTTTTGAGCATAATGTTAACCGCGTCGTGATGTGTGTAGAATTTTGACAGGTTGATCGCATTGTTTGACTCTGCACGGATGGATAAAAACGAGTGGCCATGAACGCGCACCGAAGTGCTCCGCAGAAAGCGAGTCCGACCCGTACGGTGGCCATCACCGGAGGCAAAGGCGGCGTTGGCAAGACCTCCATTGCGTTGAACCTGGCGTTGATCCTCGCTCGTGAGGGGCAGCGGGTGCTACTGATGGACGGCGACACCGATCTGGCAAACGTCAGCATCATGCTCGGGCGTTATCCGAAACAGACGCTGGCGGACGTAGTGGCGGGCGATTGCGCTCTGGAAGATGTCATCATGGCGGTCGACCATGGCCTGCACATTCTGCCCGGCGCCTCCGGAGTGCAGCAGTGCATCGACATGGATGCCGATGCCAGCCTGGACCTGCTCCAAGCGCTGTCACGGCTTGAGAGCCGGTATGACATAGTCGTCACCGACACAGCGGCCGGCCTCCAGGCTCACGGCATGCATATGATCGCTGCCTGTGAGCTGGCCTGTGTGGTGGTAACACCGGATCCAGCCTCACTCACCGATGCGTTCTCCCTGATCAAAGTGCTGAACCGACGAGGGTACAAGCGGGTGCCCAGCGTGCTGGTGAACATGGCTCAGGGTGCCAGTCAGGCGCGATCGGTCTTTCAGCGACTGGATGGGGCAGCGCAACGTCACCTTGGCGTGTCTCTTCATTATCTCGGCGCGGTGTGGCGGGACGAGACCCTGCGGCAATCGGTGCTGCAGCAGCGACCGGTGGCCCTGATGCCGGCGGGGGACCCATCGTGCCGGCAGTTCCGCACGCTCGCGGACATGCTCACACTGCGCCTGGGCCAGACGCCCGCACGCAGAAACAACATCGCAGCATACTGGCACCAGCTATCACGGCGATTGTCCCGGCCCACCGAACAGGGGTACCGGCCGGAAGAAGGCCCGGTGGACGATGCCGGGGCCCGCAGTCTTCGTCTGGTGGAGGATCTGGGCAGGCTGCTGGCAGCGGAGGGCGACACACCGTTGCTACGTTATGAGGCGTTCAACCGGATATTTGCACTGATGGGACGCACGCTGGATGACACAACCGTCGAAATCATCCAGACCGGGCTGGCGGCCATGAACTGGGAATCGGCAGCGCCGGAGCAGCGTCGTCATTTTGCGGCCCACCTGCGGGATCTGGCCGATCAGGTCGCCCCGCCGGCCGGGCGCAACCTGCGCTCGGACGAGTCATTGCCTGCGGGCAGAGGACCCCGTTACGATCAGGTGACATTCGGTGAACAGGCCCGCCTGGTGCGGGCGTTGAGAGAGCAACCGTCCGAGGTTTCCGTGGATCAGTTGTTGCGGTCGCTGTCAGGGTCTGACGTCGACTACTCCTGACCTCAAACCTCTTGCATTCATCGTTCCATTCTCCTCCGTTTCCGCCCGGAACGATCCTAATTTTTTCGTCATTTTATTTACTCTTTATGTAGCGTAACTTTGCTCTGTGTCACCGCATCGTCATGGAAGTCGTGCAAATATTAACCTCATTATTTCGGATGATGGCCCGCTTAATGCAGTGCGTTAACCAGTGTCTCTGATGGAGAGACGCCAGGTGGCTCGGGGCCGGACAAGTGCATTCGTGGCCATAGATTGTTAAGAGAAGGAGTTCCCGGCATGGCAGATCAGCATCAAACTTCAGAATCATCATCCACCGTTCTAGAGCAACTGCGTGGCAAACACGTTCTGGTGACCGGTACCACCGGTTTCCTCGGCAAGGTGGTCCTGGAGAAACTCATTCGCGCAGTACCGGATATCGGCGGCATTCACCTGCTGATCCGGGGCAACAAGCGCCACCCCGACGCCCGCGATCGTTTTGTCCACGAGATCGCTACCTCCTCGGTGTTCGAGCACCTTCGCAAGGAAGACAACGAAGCGTTCGAAACCTTTCTCGAGGAGCGGGTGCATTGCATCACCGGTGAGGTCACCGAGCCCCGATTCGGGTTGCCCGCAGAGCGCTTTGCCGCGCTGGCCAACCGGGTGGATGCGTTCATCAATTCCGCCGCCAGTGTGAATTTCCGTGAGGAACTGGACAAGGCCCTGACCATCAATACCCTGTGCCTGAATAACGTGGTACAGCTGGCCCGACTGAACCGGAAAATGGCGGTTATCCAGGTGTCCACCTGTTACGTGAATGGCAAGAACTCCGGACAGGTCACCGAGTCGACCATCAAACCGGCGGGCGAGGACATCCCGCGCAGCAATGCCGGTTATTACGAGATCGAAGAGCTGGTGCGCCTGCTGGACGACAAGATTGCCGACGTCCGCTCCCGGTATTCCGGCAAGGCACTGGAAAAGAAGCTGGTGGATCTGGGTATTCAGGAAGCCAACCGCTACGGCTGGAGTGATACCTACACCTTTACCAAATGGCTGGGTGAGCAGTTGTTGATGAAGGCCCTGGATGGGCGCGCGCTGACCATTGTGCGGCCGTCGATCATTGAAAGTGCATTGGAGGAACCCGCGCCGGGCTGGATTGAAGGCGTGAAAGTGGCCGATGCCATCATTCTGGCTTACGCCCGCGAGAAGGTTACCCTGTTCCCGGGCAAGCGCAGCGGTGTGATTGACGTTATTCCAGTGGATATGGTGGCCAACGCCATCATTCTCTCGCTGGCGGAAGCGCTTGCCGAGCCCGCGCAGCGCCGCATCTATCAGTGCTGCAGCGGAAGCAGCAATCCGATCACCCTGGGCGAATTCATTGATCACCTGATGGCGGAATCCCGGACTAACCATGCCGCCTACGCTCAACTGTTCTATCGTCAGCCAACCAAGCCCTTCATCGCCGTTAACCGCAAACTGTTTGATGTGGTGGTCGGCGGAATGCGGATACCGCTGAGCGTGACCGGGCAGGTGATGAAATTGCTGGGGCAGAACCGTGAGCTGAAGATGCTGCGGAATCTGGATACCAGCCGTTCTCTGGCCACCATTTTCGGCTTCTACACCGCTCCGGATTACATCTTCCGTAACGACGCGCTGCAGGCGCTGGCGTCTCGCATGGGCGAGCTGGACCGGATGTTGTTTCCGGTGGACGCGCGGCAGATCGACTGGTCGGTCTACCTGCGCAAGATCCACCTGGCAGGGTTGAATCAGTACGCGCTCACGGAGCGTAAGCTTTACAGCCTGCGTACCGCCAAAACTCGCCAAAAAGCCGCCTGATCCGGTCTGCGGGCCCGGACTGTGTGCCGGGCCCGTGGCCCTCTTTTACCTTCCTGCTCTTCGCGGATGCCTCGCCTTGCGGTTCGTGCCGCCGCAGCTATCCTTTGTTCAGACTCCCACACAACGTGATTAGCCGTTGTTTTTGTGTGGCTTTCGTGGCTGTTTCGTAGAAAAGTTCAGTC
>JAEPMM010000114.1 GCA_017643965.1 Marinobacter sp. | reverse complement strand
GCCGGACATCCTCGGCGGCTCGCGCCATTTGCTGGTGGGTAATGTCATCAAGAACCAGTTCCTCGATGCCCGCAACTGGCCGTTCGGTGCGGCCGCCAGCATCGTGCTGACGGTGGCCATGGCGTTTCTGATGTTCGCTCACCGCCTCAGTAAGCGGCGCCTGGGCGAGGAGGGGCCATGACGAACCGGTGGTTGCCGCGCACCTACCTTACGCTGGTGTATATCCTGCTCTACGTGCCGATCGTGGTGCTGGTGGTGTTCTCGTTCAATGAATCCCGCACCGGATATGCCTGGGAAGGGCTCAGCCTGCGCTGGTACGAAGCGCTGTTCAATAACCGCGCTATGGTGGCGGCCATGTGGAATTCAATCTGGCTGGCGCTGTCGGCGGCCACGGTTTCCACGGTGATCGGTGCGTTGACGGCCCTGGCGCTGCACCGTTACCGGTTTCGGGGCAAGAAGCTGCTGAACGGCATGCTGTTTGTGGTGATGATGTCGCCGGAGATCGTGCTGGCGATTTCCCTGCTGGCGCTGTTTTTGCTGGTCGGCCTGCAACTGGGCTACGTGTCCCTGTTGCTGGCGCACGTGACCTTCTGCCTGCCGTTTGTGGTGATCACCGTGATGGCCCGCCTGAGCGGGTTTGACGACAGTCTGCCGGAGGCAGCGCGGGACCTTGGCGCCTCCGATTTCACCATGACCCGCACCGTACTGATGCCGGTGATCATGCCGGCGTTACTGGCGGGCTGGCTGCTGGGGTTTACACTGTCCCTCGACGATGTGGTGGTCAGCACCTTTGTGAGCGGCCCCAACTACGAGATTCTGCCCCTGCGCATCTATTCCATGGTGCGTGTGGGCCTGAAACCCGAGGTGAACGCCCTGGGCACTTTGCTGCTGGTGTTTTCACTGGTCATGCTGATGTTGTCTCAATGGATTCTGATAAGGAGCAAACGATGAAGAAACTGGCGCTGGCCGGCTTGCTGGCCGTGGGACTGACCGGCTGCAGCTCTGAGGAGCCGCAGGTTCTGAGCCTCTATAACTGGTCCGAGTACATGCCCCAGGAGGTTCTGGACCGCTTTACCGAGGAAACCGGTATTGAGGTTGTCTACACCACCTATGACAGCAACGAGGCAATGTATGCCCGCCTCAAGTTGCTGGACGACAGTGCCGCCTACGACCTGGCGGTGCCCTCAACCTACTACGTCAGCAAGATGCGCCAGGAAGATCTGCTGATGCCCATCGACCGCAGTAAGATCGAAGGCTTCGACCGGCTTGATCCCGAGCTGGTGAACCTGGACATCGACCCGGACAACCAGTTCTCCGTTCCTTATCTCTGGGGCACCACCGGCCTCGCGGTTGATACTGCCGACATTGAGGGTGAGCCGGTAAACGCCTGGCAGGACTTGTGGGATGAACGCTTCGAGGGTCGGGTCATGCTCACCAACGACATGCGGGAAGTGTTCCATGTGGGCCTGCGGGTGCTGGGTTATTCCGGCAACAGCACCGACCCGCAGGAGGTCGAAGAAGCCTACAAGAAGCTGGCGGAGTTGATGCCGTCAGTGCGTACGTTCAACTCCGATGCGCCACGGATGCCCTACCTGGAGGGCGAAACCGACGTGGGCATGATCTGGAACGGTGAGGCGGTGATGGGCAAGGACACCATGGAGTCGCTGGAATACGTGTACCCGGAGGAAGGCGTCATCGCATGGCTCGACAGCTTTGTGATCCCGAAGAATGCCCGTAATCCTGAAGCCGCCCACCGGTTCATCAGCTTTGTGTTACAGCCCGAGATTTCAGCGCTGATCAGCGAGGACATCGGCTACGCGACGCCGAATCTGGAAGGCCGTGAGCTGCTGGACGATGCGGTGGCGAACAATCGCGCCAGCTATCCGACACCGGCAGATATGGAAAACGCCGAGTTTCAGGTGGATATCGGAGACGATGCCCTTCAGGTATACGCTAAATACTGGGAAATGCTGAAATCCGGCGGCTAATGGCTGCGAATGTGGGTTGATGTGGAAAAAACGGAGGCCATGGCCTCCGTTTTCTGTATCGGCTGTACCGTGCGCCCTGCGGAGTATCCGTTTGGGTGGTTTCGCCGGGGAGTGGTCTATAATCAGGTCTGACCGCCAACCTATTCAGGTTCTCCTTGCTGATGCCTCTGTCAAGCCTGCCTCGCCTGATCCTTCCACTGCTGCTGGCATTGTGCCTGTCGGGCCAGGTGCTTGCGGCACCGCAACCGGTGACCGACGGTTGGGAATACCGCTGGGGTGACTCTCCCTTTACCACCGCCGGTGTCCCGGAATGGGTGCGGGAGGAAGCACCGGGGCAATGGCACCGCATCGGCTTCCCCTCCAACCCGCCCGGTCGGGCCGGGCGTGAAAACGTCTGGTTTCGCGTTACCCTTCCTCCCGGTGATTGGCAGGAACCGGTGCTGTACATCTTCAGCGTGGATCTGATTGTCCAGGTGTACCTCGATGGAGAACGAATATACCAGTACGGCACGTTTGACGAGGTGGGGCGGGGCCGGTTTGAGGGTTGGCCCTGGCATGAAGTCCCGCTGCCTGAAGGTTTCGAGGGCAAGGAACTGTATTTCCGCGTGTTCTCCAACTACACCGATATTGGCCTGTGGGGGGAAGTGTCGATCATGGATCGGCCGGATCTGGTGCTCTATATCCTCGGCAATTCCATGGAGGCGCTGGTTGTCGCCGGATTTTCCGCCCTGATCGGGCTGCTGGCACTGTTCTTCGCCATCCTCCAGGCGTAGAAAAAGAGCTTTGCCAGCATCGCCCTATTTGCCTTTTCATCGGGCCTTATGCTGGTGGCGGAAAGCCAGGCCAGCCTTTTGGTGTGGAATGCTCCGCTGGCCTGGGATTACCTGGCGGCAGGGTCCTATTACCTTTTGCCGGTGGCGATGGCGCTGTTGCTGGAGCAGTGGTTTACCGACCATCGCCCGTGGCTGATCAATCTGGTGTGGAAGGTCCATCTTATCTACCTGGTCGGAGCTCTGGGACTGTCCGCGGTGGGCGCCATCAATCTGTCCTCCACCTTTCCGCCGTTCGATCTGTTGTTCCTGGTATCCCTGGTCACCATCAGTGTGGTGGTGATTCAGCGGTTCCGGGATCTGGCGATGGAACAGCAGATCATTCTGCTGACCTACGGCATTTTTTGTGGATTGCTGATCCTGGACATGGCGGTTGCCCACGGCGTGCTGCCCTGGGGGCGGGTGCCGGTAAGCTGGGGTGCGCTGGCGTTCTCGCTGTCGGTGGTGATCATTTCGCTGGTGCATTACGCCCGCAATCAGCATGCCCTTCATACCCTGAATGTCTCCCTGGAACAGCAGGTCTCCGAGCGCATCCGCAAAGCGGAATCGCTGGTGCATCGCGAACAGGCCCGGGTTCGGTTGCTGACCTTCGAAAACGAGAAGAACCGGGTGCTGAATGACATCATCGCCGGCTTGCAGGACTGTCTCAGCCTGAATCAGGCGTTCAATTACCTGTCCCGGGTCATGCCGGATCTGTGCAGCCCGCTGCGCGGCGCCCTGTACCAGCGTGTGGACGACGGCAGGGCCTATGAACGTCTGAATTACTGGGGTTATGCCCGGGAGATTCCGGATTTTGCCTTGATCCTCGACACCACCGACGGTGTGCCGGAGGCAACGACGCTGCCCCCCAGATACCGGGCTTTCCCGGAGGATTGCGAAGACGATAACAGCGCCGGACTGAAGGGCTCGGTATGCCTGTATCTGGATGTCCAGTCCGCCAGTGAGGGTATGCTGACGCTCGGTTTACTGATGGTGGAGATTCCCGATGACTTCGCATCCGAGGGAGCCGATTACGGGGCGGCCCGCCTGTTCCACGCGCTGGACCAGGGCCTGCAACGCATCAGTATTACCCTGTCCAGCATCAGCCTGCACGAGGAACTCCAGAAATACTCCTACGAGGATGCCCTGACCGGGCTCAAGAACCGGCGTTACTTCAACCAGTTACTGGAGCATGAAAGTGCTGTGGCCGAGCGCAGCAAGGTACCCCTGGCGCTGCTGATTGTTGATATCGACCATTTCAAACGGTTCAACGACAACCACGGCCATGAGGCCGGAGACAGTGCCCTGAAAACCGTAGCCAAGGTACTGTTGCAGCAGTTCCGCGACAGCGACGTGGTCTGTCGGTTCGGAGGTGAGGAGTTCGTGGTGATCATGCCGGGGGCCAGTCTGGCCGGCGCGCGGGACAAGGCCGAGCGCCTGTGTCGGGTATTGCGGACCACACCGGTTCAGCATGGTGAGAGAAATCTGGGCTGCATTACCCTCTCGGTCGGGGTGGCCTCCTGGCCCGAATGCACCAGCGATCCGGCCGCCTTGCTGGGGCTTGCGGACAATGCTCTTTACAAAGCCAAGGAAAGCGGTCGCGACCGCATCGAAGGATGCCCCACAGACCTGCCCGCCAGTCTGGATTGACCGCGGGCAGGAGGGCGGGATCAGTGCCAGATATCGCTGTCGATTTTCTCGTGCAGCTCCGGATAATCCTTTGAACGGAAGTGCGGCACCGCGCCTTGCTTGCGCTGGGCCAGGTAATCCCGGGTCAGCTTCACCACCGTGCCAGAGAGCAGCACAATGGCCACCAGGTTGATCGCTGCCATCAGCCCCATGGAGGCGTCAGCGGTGTTGAACACGGTAATCACGGCCTCGTAACCGCCCCAGACCACCATGCCCAGTGCCGCCAGACGCAGGGCCGTTACGCCCAGCGTGTTGCCACCTTTGAGATAATAAAGCGCGTTTTCCGCGTAGGTGTAGTTGGCCACAATGGATGTAAAGGCGAAGAACAGAATGGCCACGGCGATGAAGTAACCACCGAAATCGCCAAGGTGGGCTTCCATCGCTTCCTGGGTCAATTGCGTGCCGGTAACGCCGGAGCCCGGTTCCAGCACGCCGGAGAGCAGAATCATGACCGCGGTGGCGGTACAGATGATGATGGTGTCGACGAACACCCCGAAGGCCTGGACCAAACCCTGGGATGACGGGTGGTGAGGTGCCGGCGTGGCGGTCGCTGCAATGTTCGGCGCCGAGCCCATGCCGGCCTCGTTGGAAAACAGCCCCCGCTTGATGCCGTTGAGCATGGCAGCAGTGACCGAGCCGGCCGCGCCGCCGGCGGCTTCCTCCAGCCCCAGGGCACTTTTCACAATCATCATCAGAATGCCCGGCACTTCGGTGATGTTGATGGCCATAATCCCCAGCGCTACCAGAACATAGGCGCCGGCCATGAACGGCACCACGAATTCAGCGAAGCGGACGATCTTGCGCAGACCACCAAAAATGACGACACCGGCAAAGACCGCGATCACAATGCCCACGGTCAGTTTCTCGAAACCGAAGGCCCCTGACATGGCATCCGCGATGGAGTTTGCCTGGACCGCATTGAACACCAGGCCGAATGAGATGATCAGGCACACGGCGAAGATGCCCGCGGCCCAGGGCGCCCGCAGGCCCTTGGCAATGTAGACCGCGGGGCCGCCCCGATACTGTCCCTTGCCGTCACGAACCTTGTACAGCTGAGCCAGGGTGCTCTCGGCATAGCCGGTTGCCATACCCACGAGCGCCACCATCCACATCCAGAAGATGGCGCCGGCACCACCGAGGTACAGTGCCACCGCCACGCCCGCCAGGTTACCGGTGCCAACGCGGGAAGCGAGGCTGGTGCACAGGGCCTGGAAGGGCGAGATACCGTGTACGTCACTTTCCCGCGAGCCGCGAATGGCACGCACCATCTCGCCAAAATTGACAAACTGAAGGAACCCCAGGCGAATGGTGAAAAACACCCCTACCGCGAGAAGTCCGTAAACCAGAACGTAACCCCAGAGAATGGAGTTGAGGAAATCAACCGCTGCAGTCATGACGACGCCTTGTCATTGTTCGAATTGGATTGAGGGTTGGGCGAAAAGTCTAGCACGTGGATTTCAGAGGGATGTTGCGGATATCCGAAGTTGACCCGGATACCCGCCCATGGTTAATCAGCGCGTGGGGAAGGCGGTCCAGCCGGTTAACCAGCTGGTTTGCAGGCGTGGGTTGAGGGCGCCAACGTAGGTGGCAGACTCATCGAAAAATTCCGATTTCGGTGGCGTTTTTGCCGCCATCTGCCGCGCCGGACCCCGCGAGAAGAAATTCGGATTGACCGGGTCGCGGGCGGTAACGTGCAGGGCGCTGTCGAGGCGTCTGGCGTTGCTGTTGCGGGTGTCCGTCAGCCAGCGGTTTTCGCTGAAGCCGAAATCGTCGTTGCCGCTGCCGGATTCATCGGAGTCTCTGCCAAGCTTGCCGGTGTTGGCGACCATGTTGTGGGAGAACGTCAGGCTGCCATTGTTCACCAGGGTATCGACCTCGTCTCTCAGGTCGATGGCCTCGATGCCATAACTGTCCACAATCATATTGTGAAAGTGCCCGCCGGTACCCTCGCGAAGCACCATGCCGCGGTGGGTCGTGGCGGTTTGCCCGGTTCCGGCCAGGGTGACGTTGTAGAACACCGGCTCGGAGCGCGGCAAGGCCTGATGATCGTTGCCGTTGTTATCGCCCTCGAAGGCGTTATCACCGACATCACTGTGTTGTTGCACAACGAGAAACTGCACCCGCCCGGTCCAGCCCCAGTCCCAGTCGATGCTGTCGTCGGCAGCGCCGGTGACCACAATGTTCTTGAGATCCACGGTGCCGCCAAACATCTCGATGCCGTCGTCCAGTGCCCGGTGAACCTGAACGTTGCGGACAATGGTGTCACTGCCGCAGCCACCGAGGGTGAGGCCGTTGAGCTCATTGTTCTTGTACACCTCGAAGCCCGCGAATTCGATCCGCGTATATTCGATGACTCCGCAACTGTGGCGCGGGTCCGTGCCGCCAAAACCGCCCCGTGGGTCCTGTTCCGCGACGCCTTCGATGGACGCATCCGGCTGGTTGACCGGTGCATTACCGAGGATCACCACGCCACCCCAGTCACCCCGTGAGCGCTGGCCCTCAGGCTGGTTGCTGGTGAACACCACGGGGCTGTCCGGACGGCCGCGGGAGAACAGCTTGCTGTCACGGGCCACAATCAGCGCCGAACCGTTGTCGCCCTTGACGGTGACGCCGCTCTCGATCGTGAGCTGGGCGTTTTCCACGAAAATGGATCGTTCAAGAATGTAGGTCTTGCCGGATTCCCATACGGTGTTCGCGATGATGTCTTCGTGAACACGAACGGTTTGGGGTTCGAACGCGGTGAACCCGACAATGGCGAGCGCACCGGCGACAGCGCCGGGCGCCATCCAGACCAGATTGCGGCGCAACCAGGAGTGGCCGCCGGTTTTCGACTCGGGAGGTGTGATCTTTCCGGAGGCGGTGGTGGCGGTAGCCATCAGGGGCGCGCCGGTGTCTTCGGCACGAATGTCTTCCGCCAGTCGCTTCAGCCGCTCGGAACCGCTGGCTTCGACGCGCCGCAGGACATCGCTCCGGTAACCCGGCTCACGCAACAGATTATTCAGATGGACGAAGGAAACGCCCGGGCATTCGCCCTTGTCTATCAGGCGCTTGAGGCGCCAGAGTTTTTCCACCAGCAGAGATGAACGATCCGACATTGATACAGCTCCAAAACACATGTCGGATCGGTTTTATCGTGTCAGTGTGACGTCTGTGTTACGAGCTGGTGATCGGCACTGCGCTACACGACGAGCACAGGGCACTTGGCGTGGGAAGCAACTCGGTGGGATACGCTGCCTAGCAGCATTCCGTCTTTGTCACTGTGGGTGCCACGGGTGCCCACCACAATAAGATCCGCCCCTTTATCTTCCGCAAACTTGACGATGACCTTGGACGGCCGCCCGCCTTTGACGAAGCCACGCACTTTGGTCGCTCCACGGTCCTTCGCAAGATCCTTGGCGTGGTTGACCACGCCTTTGGCGTAATCTGAGAGCACTTTATCAGGAATGTCGAGCTCAACCGGGCGTCCGATGGACAATGACGCCTCGAACAGACTGTGATGCTTGAACACGCAGAGTAAATATATCTCTGCATCTGGCATCAGTTTTTGCAGCGCAATGGCTTTGTCCAACGCTTTAAGAGAGGTTTTCGAACCGTCCACAGCAACCAGTATTTTCTTGAACATGGCTATCTCCAATTGGCTATGGCCCGAGATCCGTCAATCCCGGAAGGCAAGGTCCCTCAGGAACAAGGCAATGTCCGGGAAGGCGATGATCAGCCCGGCCGCGGTCACCAACATGAAAATGAATGGAGGCGTGCCCCGGATCACTTCCAGGTAGGGGCGCTTGAAAATGGCGATGGCGGTGAAAATATCGCAACCGAACGGTGGCGTTGCCGAGCCTATGGCCACTTGCAGCGTGATTAGCACGCCCACCAATACCGGATCCAGCCCGGTGGCCTGAATGGCGGGAGCAAAGATCGGCGTCAGAATAAGTATCACCACGATCGGGTCAACGAACATGCAGGCAATGAAAAAAGCGATACAGATCGCGACCAGCACGCCGACGGGACCGGCGTCATTAACCCCGACCGTTTCCAGGATAGCCTGTGGGATCTGGGCAAAAGAAATGATCCAGGAGAAGCCATTACCCACTGCGACGAGAATGAAGACCACCGCCGTGATCAGGCCGGTGGATTTGGCGATGCGGTAGATGTCAGGCAGTTTCAGGGAGCGGAAGACCACGAATTCCAGCAGGAAGGCGTAGAGTACACACACCGCGGCTGCTTCCGTGGGACTGAAGATGCCACCGTAAATACCGCCAACAATGATGACCGGGAAGAAGAGCGGCCAAAGCGCATCCCGGATGGACACAGCCCGTTGCTTCCAGGTTGC
>JAEPMM010000270.1 GCA_017643965.1 Marinobacter sp. | reverse complement strand
TCTTGCTGAGGCCGTCCGGACTGAACGGTTTGCCGAGGTATTCCGACACCCCCTCTTTCACCGCTTCCACCACATGATTCTTGTCGCCGCGGCTGGTGATCATGATAAACGGTACTTTCTCGTACTGCGGCTGCTGGCGCATCCACTGCAGCAATTCCAGGCCGGACATCTCCGGCATTTCCCAGTCGCACAGGATCAGATCGAAGTCGCCCCGGGACATCAGCGACTGCGCGCGCCGTCCGTTCTGGGCGTCGGTGGTTTCAATCACGGGAAAACGCTGGCGAATCGTTCGTTTCACCAGGTCCCGCACAAAGCTGGCGTCATCCACCACCAGCGCTTTGAGCATTGCCATCTTGTTTTGACCCTTTTACTGACCAACCGGGACGTTTCTCGATGAAACTATAGAACAAAGCCGAGCCGGGAAAACCCCGACGCTACAAAAAGACCACAATTCACTGCAGGCGGGAACCGGCGGGTTAAAGAATTGTCACGGTGACAGGCCCGAACCGGTATTTTCGTTCGTAAAAAAAAGGCTACCATGGCCTGGCCTGTTCAGAATGAACACCTCACCCATTGTTTCCATACCGAGGTTTTGCGTGCAAAACAGACATTCAGGGACTACCCACGGACAACGGACGCTGCAACGACTCTCTGTGACCGGACTGCTGCTGGCACTGGCGCTGCCGGTCACCGCGGAAACCGGCAACACCGAGACATTCGGACAATGCATCGCACGCCTCAAGGATCACGCGATTGAAGCGGGTGTCAGCACCAAAACCGCCGACGACGTGCTGGCAAAGGTCGAATACCTTGACCGGGTCATCGAGCTGGATCGGCGCCAGCCCGAGTTCACCACCACGTTTGCGGACTACCTCAATCGCCGGGTTAACGAGGACCGCATCAGCAAAGGTCGGGAATTGCTGAAAGAGCATCGGGAGCTGCTGGCCCGGGTCACCCGGGAAACCGGTGTACCGGCGCCGTATCTGGTGTCTTTCTGGGGGCTGGAAACCAACTTTGGTTCCTACTTCGGCAAGATGTCGGTGCCCAGCTCGCTGGCAACTCTCGCCTGTGACCCGCGCCGCAGTGGCTTTTTTACCGAGCAACTGACCGCCGCGCTGCGGATTATTGACGAAGGCGCCATTGCCCCGGAACAGATGGAAGGCTCCTGGGCCGGCGCCATGGGCCATGTTCAATTCATGCCTACGGTGTTCCTCAAACACGCTGTGGACGGTGACGGCGATGGCAAGCGGGATTTGTGGAACAGCCTGCCGGACGCCATGATGTCCGCCGGCAATTTCCTGCAACATCTGGGCTGGGACGGTGACTACCGTTGGGGCCGCGAAGTGCGGCTGCCCGCCGACTTCGATTACTCACTGGCCGACGGCCGACGCCTTGAGCTGGCGGAATGGAACAAGTTGGGCGTCACCGACGCCTTTGGCAACGCACTGGCGGATGAGCCCATCGACGCTGCCCTGGTGGTGCCCTCCGGCCACCGCGGACCGGCGTTTCTGGCCTACCGCAACTTCAACGTGATCATGGGCTGGAACCGCTCGGAATTCTACGCCATTGCCGTGGGCCACCTGGCGGATCGTATCGCCGGCGCGGGCGGCCTGCAGACTCCACCGCCGGAGGATCAGCCCAACCTGTCCCGGGATAATATCCTCGCGCTGCAACAGTCACTGAACGGCCGCGGATTCGACACCGGC
Organism: Marinobacter sp.; assembly: GCA_017643965.1. GTDB lineage: Bacteria > Pseudomonadota > Gammaproteobacteria > Pseudomonadales > Oleiphilaceae > Marinobacter. The sequence continues at coordinate 3,314 of JAEPMM010000270.1, read as the reverse complement.
AAGCCCGACGGCATCATGGGGCCGGCCACCCGTAAGGCCATCCGTGGCTATCAGGCGGCCAACGACCGCATCGCCGACGGTTATCCGTCCGAGGACATTCTCAACGAACTGACCGTGGACCCGGATGCCATTGATCAACCTGACGCGTCCGGGGAATCCGATGACTGAGCACCATACGCCATGGACTCGATAACCCAGGCGGCCCTCGGGGCAACCCTCGCCGGCGCGGTAGCCGGCAAAACCCTCGGGCGCTCGGTGCTGTTGACCGGCGCCGTGTTGGGCACGCTGCCGGATCTGGACGTGGTCATTGATTACGGCAGTGCCGTGGCCAATTTCACCCAGCACCGGGGATTCAGCCACTCGCTGTTGATCCTGATTCCCCTGGCGTTTGTGCTGGCCTGGGCATTGTGGCGCTGGAAGCCGCAGCTGAGCTATCAGCGCTGGCTGCTGATGACCGGCCTGATCCTGGTCACCCACCCGGTTCTGGACGCGTTCACCACCTACGGAACCCAGCTGTTCTGGCCCTTTGGACCACCGGTGGCGCTGAACAGCATTTTTATCATCGACCCGCTGTACACCCTGCCCCTGCTTGCCGCCATGGTGTTCTTCCTGTTCCGGCCTCAGAGCAAAACCGCACTCGTGGCGGGCCTGGCGGTGTCCACGCTGTACCTGGGCTGGACGCTGGCTGCGCAACAGATGATCACCAACCGGGTGGAACCGGCACTGGCCCAGGCGGGCCTGGCAGAGGCACCGCGCATGGTGCAACCCATGCCTTTCAACACCGTTTTATGGCGGGTCACCGCGGTGAGTGATGAGCGCCGGGTGGAACTGGTGACCGGTTTTCTCGACGGCGACGCACCCCTCAATCTCGAGGAATTCCCCCGCGATCCGGCACTGGCCGCGCGCGCCCGCAGCCTGCCTGAGGGGCAGCGACTGGAATGGTTCACCGATGGCTTCCTGCATTATGAGCAGCGAGACGAGCTGTTGATGGCGACCGATGTGCGCCTGGGGGTTCCGGGCGCCCATCCGTTCACGTTCGTGCTGGCGAAGGACAACGGCAATGGGCTGGAGCCGTCCCTGAGCTACCGTCAGGACCGCCCCGCGATCCGCAAGGAACTGTTCGGTGCGCTCTGGGCCAGACTGACCGGTGCGGCACCGGTGCTGTGCCTGGCCAGCCTCGAGCTGCCACCCCCCGGAGAGCGGTGCTCCTGACCATGCGCCTTGATCAGTTTGTAGCCACCGCTACCTCGCTCTCCCGCAGGGAGGCCAAGCAGGCGATCACCCGTGGTCGCGTGCGGGTAGACGGCCACCCCTGCCACAGCGCAAATACCCACATCGACAGCAACGCCCGCGTCACTCTGGATAACGCCGCGCTCACCCTGGCCGGCGAACGCTACCTGATGCTCAACAAACCCGCCGGCGTGGTCAGTGCCACCACCGACAGCGATCACCCCACAGTGCTGGATCTGCTGCCCGCGGCCACCGCCCGGGGCCTTCATATTGCCGGCCGACTGGATGCCGACACCACCGGACTTGTGTTGCTGACCACCGATGGCCAGTGGTCGCACCGCATCACCTCGCCTCGGGTAGAATGCCCCAAGACCTACCGGGTCTCCCTCAGTGAGGCGGCGGCGGAAGAGGCCCTGCGGCAACTGGAATCGGGGGTGACCCTGCGCAATGACCCGAAACCCACGAAACCCGCCAGCATCCGGCGCCTCGGTGACCGCGAGATCGAGCTGACCATTTCCGAAGGCCGGTACCATCAGGTGAAACGGATGTTGGCGGCGGTGGGGAATCACGTGCTGGCGTTGCATCGCCAGCGCATCGGTGCCATTGAGCTGGATCCGGCCCTGGCACCGGGAGCCTTCCGCGAGCTGACCGACGCCGAGATCAACAGCGTGACCTGAGTGCCGGCGGTCAGGCCCGTTCGAACCTCTGGGCCTTGAGATTCTTGCGCACGGCACCGGCCTCGAACACCTCACCGTTCATGGCAATGTAGACGCCCGCCGGCAGCAGCTGCACCGCAGCCCAGGCGAAGCCGACATTGAACACCGCATCACTGCGGCGCATTCTCGCCGGCTGCATGGCGCCCAGCAGCACAATAGTCTTGTCGGTGATGGTCGCCAGCGCCCGGGCGGTTTCGGCCATGGTGTCGGTGCCATGGGTAATGAGGATCTGCGTCGCATCCGCGGCCGCCACCGCCTCGCGGATGGCCTCGCGATCGGCATCGGTCATCTCCAGACTGTCCTTTCGCAACAGTCCGCTAATGGCGTAGCCGTCGTGAATATTCGATTCGGTCAGCAACTCCGGCAGCAGCGTGTCTCCGATCTCAAACGCGCTGTTGGCATCAAAATACACCTTGTCGATGGTGCCGCCGGTGGTAAAAATCTGGATCATCTGTTCCCCCACTCCCTGTCAGTTTGAGCCGGCCGGCTGCTGCGTCTGACCGCCCTCGGCATAGATTGCGTTTTTCTTCTGCTCATAGGCTTTGGCAGCCGCCGCAACGCGGCCGGTTGCGCCGGTGTCCAGCCAGTTGCGGATGCGGCCGGCATCGCCGATGGGTGAGCGGGTGCCAAGCGAATCCAGCAGCACCGTCACCACCTGTTTACCGTTCATGTTGGACACCATGACCAGACAGCGGCCCGCCTCGGACAGGTAGCCGGTCTTGCTCATACCCACACCCCAGCTGTCCCGATGCACCAGAATGTTGGTGTTGCCATAGGACAGACTGTACCGGGGCTGGCGGAAGCTGGCGGAGAAATAGCGGGTGGTCGAATAGTCGCCGATCTGCGGATGGCGGGCTGCGGCATTGACCAGTTTGACAAGATCCGCCGCGGTGGAGGTGTTGTGCACCGACAGTCCGGTCGGATCCACAAACCGGGAACGGGTCATGCCCAATTCCAGCGCCTTTTCATTCATGGCGCGAACAAACGCATCGAAGCCACCGGGATGCTGACGGGCCAGGGTGTAAGCCGCAAAATTCTCCGAAGACATCAGAGCAATTCGCAACACGTCCGAACGGCGCAGCTCCGAGCCCACACGAATGCGGGTATAGGCATTGGCCGGAGCCGGTATGTGGCGTTTCTCGAACACCAGCCATTCATTGAGCGGTACCCCGGAATCCAGTACCACCAGTGCCGTCATCAGTTTGGTGATGGAAGCGATGGGCACGATCCGGTCAGCGTTCTTGCCATAGACCAGATCGTTGTCACCGGCGTAGGCAACGGCTGCGTTGACGGACGCCAACTGTACCGCGCTGGCTTCGCCGCCCTTGCTCTTACTGCGGGCACCCGTGCTGTGGGCGTAGGCCTGGC
>JAEPMM010000296.1 GCA_017643965.1 Marinobacter sp. | reverse complement strand
CGAATGGTGGAGCGCAGCACGGCACGGCCATCCCCGAAGCGGGAGTAGGGCGTGGTGCCGGCGCCTTTCAGGTGCCAGTCCCAGCGGCGGCCGTCCGGCCCGATGGTTTCCCACAACAGCAGGCCGCGACCATCCCCGAGATCCGGGTTGTAGGTGCCGAACTGGTGGCCGGTGTACTTCATCGCCACCGGGTCCATGCCGTCCAGCAGTTCGGTGCCGGCGCCCACACCGGTCCAGTCTTCCGGGCGATCGCTGTGAAATCCCATTTCGCTGGCCAGCGCGTGGTTGAAACACACCATGCGGGCGTCCTTCAGGGGCGTTGGCGGTACCCGGGTGTAGAAGCTGTCCGGCAGCTCCAGATAGCGATGTTCCACTTTGAAACCGTTGTGACTCATGTAACGCCTATACTCCCATCTGGTACAAAACGTGCTGGCGATAGCGTTAAAGCAGCAAGAGGCCCGCTCATCGCCATGCAAACACACTGCGTGCAGGAACGACTACGTGATTGACCAACCTCTTATGACTTTGGTTCAGGCGCTGATTGATCAGGAAGCCCTGCCTTCATCCTACGTGACTACGGTGGAGCAGACCATTCTGCCGCTGGCCAGGCACATACTCGAGCTACGCCGGACAACGCAGCGAGCCGTGGTTGTGGGTATTCATGGCGCCCAGGGCACCGGGAAATCGACCCTCACCCTGTTCTTGCAGCAGTTGCTGAGTCGGCATTTCGATTGCCGCACCGCCAGTTTCTCGCTGGACGACATTTACCTCACCCGGGCCGAGCGCGAACACCTTGCCGACACCGTGCATCCGCTACTGATTACCCGCGGCGTGCCGGGCACCCACGATATCGCGCTGGGCCAACGGCTGCTGGACCAGTTGATGGCGGCCGGCCCCGGGGAGCGCGTGCCCGTTCCCGCTTTTGACAAGGCCATAGATGACCGCTGCCCCGAGAGCCGCTGGCCGGTGTTCGAGGGTCCCGCCGACGTCATCCTGGTGGAAGGCTGGTGCCTGGGGGCGGTGCCGCAGGAGGATCATCGGGACCTGGCCAACCCGGTCAATGCCCTCGAGTTGGCGGAGGACCCCGACGTGGTGTGGCGTGAGTACGTTAATGAGTGCCTGAGCGGGAGTTACCGGTCGTTCTTCGGGCATTTGGACACGCTGATCATGCTGAAAGCGCCTTCCATGGAGTGTGTTCTGGAGTGGCGCACACTTCAGGAGCACAAGCTGGCGCGCCGCATTGAGGCTGCACCAAAACAGGGCAACGGAGAGCGTCCTTTGAGAATCATGAGTGATGATGAGGTGGCTCGCTTCATCATGCATTACGAACGCATCACCCGCCGTTGCCTGACGGAAATGCCGTCACGGGCGGATGTGGTGGTGGACGTCGCCGAGAATCACCGGCTGGGCTTACCCGTTTTCACAAACCGCCCCAACTGATCAGAGGCAGACGCCATGGCACAGCCCCATCTGCTGGTATTTACCGATCTGGACGGCACCTTGCTGGATCACGACAGCTACGACTGGCAAGCCGCGGCGCCGGCGTTGGGGCGGCTGGCCGAGGCGGGGGTTCCGTTGATTCTGAACTCCAGCAAGACCGCGTCAGAGATTCGTGACGTGCGGGCACAGCTGTCTAATCATGACCCCTTTATTGTCGAAAACGGTGCAGCCGTGGTGATCCCGGCGAACTGTTTTGGACCGGGGCAGGAACAGGTGGTGAATTTTGGGGCATCCCGCACACAGGTGCTGGCGGTGTTGCAGAGTTTGCGGGCTGAGGGATTTGAGTTTTGCGGGTTTTCCGACATGTCCGCCGAAGAGCTAGCGGACATGTCGGGGCTTTCACTGGCTTCTGCGGAGCGTGCAAAAGATCGCCTCGGAACCGAGCCGCTGTTGTGGCAGGGCAATGACGACGAACTGGCGGAGTTCACGGAAAAACTGGCGGCGGAAAACCTGCGACTGGTGCAAGGCGGACGGTTTCTTCACGCCATGGGGAATTTCGACAAAGCCGATGGGGTCCGTTTCTTGCTGGGTAAATACCGGGAGCAGTCGCGCGATACGTCCTGGGTGACCATTGGGCTGGGCGACAGCCCGAACGATCAGCGCATGCTGGAAGCGGTGAATATTCCGGTGATTATCCGCGGTGTGCAGTCCGATCGGGTGGAGCTGACCTCCGATCGCCACGCCATGCGCTCCCTCAAGCCCGGCCCGCCAGGCTGGAACGACTGTGTACTCAATATTCTTGTTGAGTTCGGCTACTGAACTCTCCATCCCGGACCAGAGGAACACCGCCATGGGCGACTTTTACCAGAACGGCATCATCACCACCCTTCATAACCTTACCCGGCGCCCGGTTGAGGATCTTGAGCAGGAACTGATGAATTTCCGCAAGGCGCGGCCCATGTCGCTTGTTTTGCCGTCGCTGTATTCGGAGCTGGAGGGCCCGGCACTCAAGCACATCGTCAGCGAGTTGGCGAAGGTGCCCTACCTGGAGCAGATTGTCATCGGCCTCGACCGGGCCAACGAAGAGCAGTATCGCTACGCGCTGGAATACTTTTCTGAATTGCCTCAGAACTTCAAGGTGCTGTGGAACGACGGCCCGAGACTGCGCGCCATCGATCTCAAACTGCGCGAGCAGAACCTGGCGCCCACGGAGATGGGGAAGGGGCGCAACGTCTGGTATTGCTTTGGCTATGTGCTGGCGTCCGGGCTCAGCAAGTCGGTGGCGCTGCACGACTGCGATATCCTGACCTACTCGCGGGATCTGGTGGCACGGCTGATTTACCCGGTCGCCAACCCGGCCTTCAATTACATGTTCTGCAAGGGCTATTACGCCCGTGTCGCCGACAGCAAAATGAACGGCCGGGTCAGCCGCCTGCTGGTCACCCCGCTCATTCGCGCGCTGAAGAAAGTCTGCGGCCCCAACGATTTTCTCGATTACCTGGACAGCTACCGCTACCCGCTGGCCGGCGAGTTTTCCTTCCGCACCGACGTGATCAACGATCTGCGAATCCCCAGCGACTGGGGGCTGGAGGTGGGGGTGCTGTCAGAAATGAAGCGCAATTACGCCACCAACCGGCTGTGCCAGGTGGACATTGCCGATACCTACGACCATAAGCATCAGGAGCTGTCACCGGAAGACGCCAGCCGTGGTCTTTCGAAGATGAGCACCGACATCTCCAAGGCGCTGTTCCGCAAATTGGCCACCAACGGTGAGATATTCTCCAACGAAAAGTTCCGCACCATCAAAGCCGCGTACTTTCGCATTGCGCTGGATTTTGTCGAAACCTACCAGAACGACGCCATCATCAACGGCCTGACGTTTGATCGGCACAAGGAAGAGAAAGCGGTGGAGCTGTTTGCGCAGAATGTGATGCGCGCGGGGGCCTATTTCCTCGATAATCCTATGGACACGCCGTTTATTCCCAGCTGGAACCGGGTGGCCAGCGCCATCCCGGACATCAAGGAACAGCTGATGGAGGCGGTGGATCTGGACAACGAGGAGTTCCGCCCATGAGCGAGCCACTGAAATCCAAACTGACGGGTATGCTGGACGTGGTGTACCCGGATCTCGACAGTGGGTTTCTGGCGGAAAAACTGCTCAAAACCATGCACCTGGCGCCCAATCAGGAACCGCCTCCGGCCCACCAGAACAACTGGGATGAGTCCGACGTGGTGCTGATCACCTACGCCGATACCATCCGCCGTGCCGATGAAAAGCCGCTGGTCACCCTTCACGAATTTCTGACCGACTGTCTCGCCGAGACGGTGTCCGCCGTGCACATTCTGCCGTTCTTTCCGTTCAGCTCCGATGACGGCTTTTCCGTCATGGACTATCTGGCGGTGAACGAGTCCCACGGTAACTGGGACGACATCGAGCGCATCGCCGGGGACTTCAAGCTGATGGCGGACCTGGTGATCAACCACATGTCGGCGCGTAGCCGCTGGTTCGAGAATTTCCGCAGGCGCGTGGACCCGGGCAAGGACTACTTCTTTGAGGCCAGCCTGACGGATGATCTGAGCGCGGTGGTGCGTCCGCGCACGTCGCCGTTGCTGAACCCGGTGATGACCGAGGACAGCGAGCGCTACGTGTGGTGCACCTTCAGCGAAGACCAGGTGGATCTGAACTTTGCCAACCCGCAGGTGCTGGTGGAATTTGTCGCCATCATCCGCCGGTATCTGGAGCACGGCGTCATTATGTTCCGGCTGGATGCGGTGGCGTTCCTGTGGAAAGAGCCGGGCACACCGTCTATTCACCTGCAGCAGACCCATGAGCTGATCAAGATTCTGCGGCTGTTGATCGAGCATCACAGCCCGCAGGCGATGGTGATCACCGAGACCAACGTGCCTAACCGGGAAAACCTCACCTACTTCGGCAACGCCAACGAAGCCCATGTGATCTACAACTTCTCTCTGCCGCCGCTGTTGATCCATACCCTGGTAACCGGCAACTGCCGCCACCTGAAAACCTGGCTGATGAGCATGCCGCCGGCCCAGATGGGCACCACTTACCTCAATTTCATTGCCTCCCATGACGGCGTGGGGTTGCGCCCCACCGATGGCCTGCTGAGTGAGGAAGAGAAGCAGGGG
>JAEPMM010000190.1 GCA_017643965.1 Marinobacter sp. | reverse complement strand
TCGAGCGCCTGCTGTTTTGTGGCTGCAGAAAGACCAAGGAGATCGTGCTCGTGAACCGGTGCGGGCCGGTCCCGATAGATCACCATGTCTTCGCCATCCTCACTGAAACAGCCGCGGATGGCCTGATGCCTCTGCCACAAGCCGTTCAGGGCTGCGATCAGGGCCGGCTCGTTGATGCGCCCTTCAAGTCTCAGAAAGACCGATTCGTTGAATGAGGCACTGGCGTCGTCACCAAACTGGGCCGCAAGCCAGACCTCCCGCTGGGATTCGGTGCTCTCGATGGTTCCCTCCAGTTCACCAAACCTGAAAGGGTCGTGACGGCTGACGTGAGTTAAAACGGCTGTGTTCATAAGCGCTCAACCTGCCCACTTTTCGAACTGGTTTTTATGGGTTTTCGAGGGAATGTACCAGGCGGCTTTTCCGGCTTCGTCGCGCCCCAGCCTTGCGCCTGCCACCGGTGGCTGCAGGCTGGCGCCGGGAATGGCGTCCACTGGCACCCGGGTCACCGGAAAGAACTCCATGGCAATCATGGCATCCATGGCTTCCTTGAACGCTGTGGTAATGGTGGCCAGATCTTCATCGCTGTGAGCCGTGGTGATGAACATCGGGCGGGCATCCCAGATGTGAATGCCTTTTTCGCGAAGGAGGATGTAGATCAGCTCCTCGAACGGAATGTCCTGCGGAATCTTGAGTTTGCACATGGACCCGCAATGCTCGATCTTCAGTGGCGCACCGACCAGTTGGGCATACTGATTGATGTCTCTGACCATCCCATCGGCCCTGCGATTGAGGTCATTTTGCAGGTCCGGCTCGGCTTCCAGGCGCTTTAGCACGGCCACAGCCGCCGCCATGGTTAACGGATGACGCACAAAGGTCCCGGCGAAATAGGTCACGCCCACTTCCGGGGAGGAGTCGTCACCGAACTGCCATTGGCCGCCGTCCAGGGCGTCCATGAACCGGGCCTTGCCGGATATCACCCCGATGGGCATGCCGCCGCCGACAATCTTGCCGTAGGTGCAAATATCGGCATCAACACCGTAATAGCCCTGGGCACCCCGGGGATGAATGCGGAAGCCGGTTATGACCTCGTCGAAGATCAGGGCAATCTCTTTGTCGGTGCACAGAGCACGGGCTTTGTGCAGGAAGGCTTTGGGCTGCAGGTCCGGATTGCGGCTCTGGACGGGCTCCACCAGCACGGCCGCGATGTCGTCAGCGTGGTCCCGGATATAGTCCAGCGAGGCATCGCTGCCATAATCCAGCACGATCATGTTGGCGGCCGCGGACTCCGGTATGCCTGCGGCGGCGGGCACGGCGTAGCCATTGGCGCCGCGGGTGACGATCACGTCGTCATGAATGCCATGGTAGTCGTTCTCGAAAATGACCACTTTCTCTTTGGCGGTCACGGTTCGTGCCAGGCGCATGGCGCCGACGACGGCTTCCGAACCGGTGTTGCAGAAGGCAACCCTTTCATTGCCGGTGATGGTGCAAAACAGTCGGGAGGCCTCAGCCACCAGCGGGTGTTGCGGCCCGATCTCATAGCCGGTGGCCAGTTGCCGGGCGATGGCGTCCCGGATAAAGGGCGCCGAATTGCCGAAAAAGTTACTGCCGAAACCACAGGTGACGTCAATCAGTTTGCCGCCGTCGATATCCCAGAGATAGGGACCCTCCGAGCGTTCGACCACAATGGGGTAGATCACCTCTTTGATCACGTTGCGGAATCCGGAAACAACACGGGGGTCCGCCAGGTGCTTGCGGTTGTCCTGAGCGAACTGCCGCGACTTGGCGAACCGGCGGTTATAGCGCTCGGCCAGCGTTGTGAAATTCGCCCGTTGGCTGGCGGTCATGTCATTGCTGCGTTTGACGTTGATGCGGGTGCCGGCCCCGAAGGGTTTGACGGGCAGGGTGCGATCCTGGCCAGACGGGACCGGGGCTGCAGGTGCGCGCTGGTCGTTGCTTGGTGTCGGCTCGGCCCGTTGGGCCTGGGCGTTAAGTGACGACAGCAACGCCAGCTGCCCTTGCATCAGCTGCATCTGTTGCTGCAGCAGAGTCTGGATTTCGCCACCGGATTGCGCCGTGAAGCTTACAGCCGGAGCCGGAGCCGGAGCACTTACCGGCTCACCAGCGGAGGCCGCGGCTGCGGGAGGTTGAGGAGGCGCAGCGCCTTCCAGGGTCACGCCCTCTTTGATCAGATAATCAGCCAGTTTTTCCAGGCTGCCACAGTCATTGAGAAGCTGTCGGAACGTAATGTTTACCTTGAACTTTTTCTTCAGCTTGAGCGTGGACTGGGTCAACAGCAACGAATCCAGGCCCAGTTCAAAGAACGTTGCGTTGCTCTCCGCCTGGCTGAGGTCTATGCCGGAAATGTCGGTAAACAGTTTGCGCAATTGTTCCATAACAGCGTCTTTCATGGCTGGCCCTGCCAATGGTGTCTGTAAGGCTTCTGCAGGCTGCAAAAGCGACGGGTTGGGTGTGATCGATTGTGGACTTGCTTCGGCCTTTGGCTGTGCAGTCGCGGCTTGAACGGTCGGTTCAATAGCATGTGTCCGGTGCTGGAACGGATAGCCCGGCAAGCAGGCATTCAGCGCAGGGCTCTCCTGACCGCAGGGCCAGTTGACCGTCACGCCTTTGCTCCAGGCCTGACCCAGACCACGACTGAAGGCGGCAACCTCAACATCGGATTGCCCCGCTTGCGTGAGTAGGGGAATCAGCGCCAGATCGGACTTGTCATCCAGCGTCTGCATCACCATGCCGGTGACCGTGGCCTGTGGCCCGCACTCCAGCAGCACCAGGTTGTTCAGTGTCCCGAGAGCCTGCACTCCGGCGCGAAATTGCACAGGCTGGCGGATCTGACTGGCCCAGTAACGAATATCGGTGGCTTGCTGATCGGTGATCCAGTCTCCGGTGACACAGGAGATAAACGGCATACTGGGCGAGTGCAGCGTGACATCACCAAGGGCCTCCGCAAATTGGCGGCAGGCGTCATCCATAGCCGGGGAATGAAAGGCGTGGGATGTGTTGAGGGCCTTGAAGTTGATGCTGTTTTGCTCAAGGGTGTTGCCCAGCGCCGTGATGGCGTCGTGGTCGCCGGCCAGCGTACAGGAATCCCCGGTATTTTCTGCTGCAATCACCACGCCGCCGGTCAACAGCGGGGTCACGGTTTCGGCGCTGGCACGGACAGCCAGCATGGCGCCGGAGGGCTGGGCCTGCATGGCCTGGCCACGGGTCATGACCACGCGAAGGGCCGTTGACAGATCAAACACCCCGGCAAGGGTGGCCGCAGCCAGTTCACCGAGGCTGTGGCCAATGGCAGCCGCCGGGCGAATGCCCAATCCGGTCAGCGTGGAGGCCAGCGCATAGCCCAGGCAGAACAGGCTGATCTGGGTTTTGCTCGTGTCTTTCAATGGATCGGCCGATTCGAACATCAGGTTCTTGATATCCAGCCCATGCTGCGCTTGCAGGATCGTCGCGCAGGCATCCAGAGCCTGACGGAAGCCCGGGAGATCCCGATAAAGTGATTCCCCCATGCCGGGCACCTGGCAGCCCTGGCCGGGGAACGCAAAGACCACGGAGGGCGACTTCAGCACCGGTTCGGCATCTGAGGCCTCTTCTGTTGCCGCAATCAGGTCGTCCACGGTGGCGGTCTGGGGCAGGGCACAGCGATAGGGGAAAGCGCGACGATGTTGAATCAGTGCGGCTGCCAACGCTGCGCGATCTGAAAAAATCGGGCTGGCGGATGCCAGTAACGGCTGATAGGCGCCCATCACCGCGGCCAGGGCTGCGGGGGAGCGGGCGCTGAAACAGAGCGGAACCCACGCCGGTGTTGGCTCGGCCGGCGGACGCTCTACCGGCTCCACACCCCGAAGAACGACGTGGGCGTTGGTGCCGCCGATACCAAAAGAACTGACGCCGGCAACGCGTTGGGGTACCGGTGCCGACCACTCGCTGGTGCGATCGGCGATGGTGAACGGGCTGTTGGGCAGGTTCAGTTCCGGGTTTGCCGATTCGAAGTTGATGGACTGCGGCACGATGCCCCGTTCCACCGCGAGGGCGCATTTGATCAAGCCAATAACGCCGGCCCCGGCGGTCAAATGGCCGAAGTTACTTTTTACCGAACCGAGCTTGCAGAACTGTTTGGCCGGTGTGTACTCGGCAAAAGCGGCGCTCAGGGCCGCGACTTCAATGGGGTCGCCAATCGGCGTCGCCGTGCCGTGCGCCTCCACGTAGCCAATGCGGTTCACATCGAGTTGCGCGTCCCGCAGGGCGCCGAGGATCACCGATTTCTGGCCCTGCACGCTGGGAGCGGAGAAGCTGCCTTTTTCCGCGCCATCGTTGTTCACCGCGACACCGCTGATAGCCGCGTAAATGTGGTCACCGTCTCGCTGGGCATCTTCCAGGCGCTTCAATACCACCAGGCCTCCACCGTCACTGAACACGGTGCCGGAGCTGTTCTGGTCAAACGGCCGGGTATGTCCGTCCCGGGTGTAAATGCTGCCCTCCTGATGGGTATGGGGTTGGTGCTGGGGGAAGGTGACCGAGGCGCCGCCGGCGATTGCCATGTCACAGCGGCCGTGGCGAATGGCTTCGACGGCTTCGGCGACCGCCACCAGGGAGGTGGAGCAGGCTGTGTGTATGCTCAGCGACGGGCCCACCAGATGGAGTTTGTGGGCGAGCCGCGTGGCGGCATAGTCTTGTTCATTGGCGACCATGGCCTGCAACGGGCCGTAATCGTCCAGTTTCTCCTCGTTCCTGAGGACATTGTTCAGGTAGTAGCTGTTGTTACCGACGCCGCAATAGACGCCGATGCGGCCGGCGAACACCTCCGGATCGTAGCCGGCGTTCTCCAGCGCGTGCCATGCGAGCTCGAGCAACAGCCGCTGCTGGGGGTCAACGAACTCGGCCTCAATGGGGCTGATACCGAAGAAACGATCATCAAAGCCGAGAGGGTCGTCCAGAACGCCCCGGGCATTGACCACGCCGTCCGGTTGGGCCGGTGGAGAAAAGAAGGTGATGCTCTCGCGACCCTCCACCAGATTCTGCCAGAACGTTTCTACAGAGCTTGCACCGGGCACGCGCACCGCCAGGCCAATGATTGCCACATCGCGGCTGGCGCTGTCGTTGCCGGGTTCGGTCCCGGAGCGTTGCGCCGGCACCACGACCGCCGCACGGGTGCGCGCATAGTCGAGAAACTGGCCCAGCGTGCGGTACTGGAACAGAGTGTACACAGGCACGCTGACACCAAGCTGGTCAAAGCAAGCCGCGGCGATCCGGTTCGCGGTCAGGGAATCCATCCCCCGATCCTGGAGATTGTCCTCCGGAGCCAGGTCGGGTTGCGCCATTTCTGTTTGTACGATTGCCAGCAGAGCCTCTGCAGACATCGTGTTGTCGGGGGGCGTCAGCACAGGCGTGCTGTCCAGGCCTTCGACCATGGACTTCCGGTCGATCTTGCCGGATGGTGTCTTGATGAGTGCGCTGACGGCGTAAAACCGGGAGGGCACCATGTAGTCGGGTATCGACCTGGCCAGTGCCGCACGAAGAGCTGCGTGGTTTTCGTTGATCCCGGCTGCGCCGGTCACAAACGCCACCAGTTTTTTCTGCCCCCGGACATCCTGGACGGCAACCGCCGCCTCATCCACCAGGCCGGTGTCCAGTAGGTGGGCCTCAACCTCACTGAGTTCCACCCGGTAGCCGTTGATCTTGACCTGATTGTCGATGCGCCCGCGATAGAGCAGTTCGCCTTGCTCATCGCAGCTCACCAGATCGCCGGTACGATAGGCTCTGATCGGCTGCCCGCCGGCCAACCCGGGCAGGGTGACAAAGCGCTGGGCGGTCTGTTCCGGGCTATTGATGTAACCGTGAGCCAGCACTGGTCCGGCAATGAAGAGTTCACCGACGTCGCCGGCGGCCACGGGCTGCTGCGCTTCGTCCAGGATCAGGAGCCTGGCCTGGTCAATGGCCTTGCCGATGGGAGGCAACGAGGGCCAGGCGTCGGCAGGCCAGTGCAATATATGCTCGCTCACCACATGGGTTTCGCAGGGGCCATACTGGTTGCAGAGCGTGACCGGTTTGAGCGCATTGAAAGCGGTACGCAGTTCCTTGCTGACCACCAGCTGCTCGCCCGCCGTTACGACCTCGCGTAATGACGCAGGATATTGCTGCAGCCGGTTTGCCCACATGACCAATTGCAGCAGCGCGATATAAGGCAGAAAAATGCGCTCGATTCGATGTTGATCGATGTACTCCAGCAGCCTTCGAAAATCCTGTCTGGTCTCGTCGTCAATCAGATACAGGGTTCCGCCCTGAGTCAGGGTGGAAAAGATCTCCTGGAAGGAAACATCGAAGCCCAGCGCCGAAAATTGCAGGGTCCGGTAGCGGGTATCTGCGGGGTACCGACGATTCTGCCAGTGGATCAGATTGTCCAGGGTGCCGTGGTTCATCAGCACACCCTTGGGCTTACCGGTGGAGCCGGACGTGTAAATCACGTAGGCACTGCTGTCCGGCGTTAGCTCGCGGACCGGAGGCGGTGCAACGGGTTCATCGAAGGACAGGCCCCGGAGATCAAGGTGCTGCCCGACCGGTGACCGGAACTCATCGTTGTCGGTAAGAGTCAGCGCTGTATCCGCATGGCTGACCATATAATCCAGCCGGTCCCGGGGATAGAGCGGGTC
>JAEPMM010000071.1 GCA_017643965.1 Marinobacter sp. | reverse complement strand
TTCGTCCCTGCCCGAAGGGTGGACGCCGGTTCCGCCCGGAGGCCGAGGCGTTGGGTGGCAAGCAGCAGTACCCCCTGCTGGTGGACAACAACACCGGCAAGGTTCTGTATGAGTCGACCGACATTGTGGAATACCTGTTTCGTGAATACGCCGGCCGGCCGGTGCCGCGCTTCTACAGTGCCAGGGCGCATCAGGGCGCTCTTGGATCGATCGCCTCGGCCACCAGCGGGCTTCGCGGTTTGAGGGCCGGTGCCGCGCGGGCGCCGGAGCAGCCGCTGCACCTGTGGAGCTTCGAGGGCAGTCCTTTTTCACGATTGGTGCGTGAAAAGCTGTGCGAACTGGAGATACCTTACACGCTGCACAATCTGGGCAAAGAGCACTGGACGGAGATCGGTCCCGCCAAACAGCGGATCAAGCCCGGCCCTTACCGACCAATTCCCGGTGGCAAGCGGGATGCCTTCTTTCAGCAGCATCAACGGGTGCAGGTCCCGTACCTGGAAGATCCGAATACCAACGCTAGCCTGTTCGAATCGTCACGCATTCTCGACTATCTTGACCGCACCTACGCGGGCTGAACCTTTTTTTATAAGGCCTGTCACGGGAACAGCGGGCCGATGCGCCCGCGGGCTTTGATTTCGTGCAAACCTGGCGATCAGTCTGAGGAGGTTGCCATGTCGAGAGGGCTGTCAAGGCGGCAATTTCTCTGCGGTGCCGGTGCGTCTGCGCTGGCACTGCAGATCCCCCGGTTGGCTGTCGGCGCACCGGTGGTCACCTCCACCCCTCTGATCACCCGCGCCATTCCCTCTTCCGGTGAGCGCATTCCCGCCATCGGTATGGGCACCTGGCAGACCTTCGATGTCGACGGAGACGCGGACGCCATGGCCGGCCGGGTGGCCGTTCTGCGGGCGTTTTTTGACGGTGGTGGCACCGTTGTGGACTCGTCCCCGATGTATGGCTCGTCCGACGAGGTGATGGGCTATGCGCTGGAGGCGCTGGGGGCGCGGGAGCGGGTCTTCGCCGCGACCAAGATCTGGACCGGAGATGAATCGGCAACGCGGCGGCAGGCGGACACCTCCCGTGACAAGTGGGGCATTGCGCGTTTTGACCTGCTGCAGGTGCACAACCTGGTGGGCTGGCGCGGGCATCTGGACACCCTGAAAGCGATGAAAGACAGCGGTGAGGTTCGATATGTGGGGGTGACCACGTCCCATGGTCGCCAGCACGACGAACTGGCCCGGATTATGGAATCCGAGCCGCTGGATTTTGTGCAACTGACCTACAACCTGGTGGACCGGGAAGTGGAGCGGCGGTTGCTGCCACTGGCGCAGGAGCGCGGCATTGCTGTGATCGTAAACCGCCCTTTCCGGGGCGGTCAGCTGTTCCGACGATTCGGGCGTGAGCCTCTGCCCTCGTGGGCCGAAGGCGCCGGTTGCCGGAACTGGGCGGAATTCTTCCTCAAGTTCATCATTGCCCACCCGGCGGTCACCTGTGCGATTCAGGCCACCAGCAAGGTCAGCCACATGGCACAGAACACCGGTGCCATGGCCGGGCAATTGCCGGACGATGATCAGCGCCAGCGGATGGCGCAGTTCATCGCATCGCGGTAAGTGGCGGCAGTGGGCCGGGCACGGAGTTTGACGGTCTCAGTCCCAGTGCGGTGCAAAGCCCGGATTGGCGATCCGCTCACCCCGGTCCAGAGCATCAATGGCCGCCATTTCCTCCGCGTTCAGACTGATGTTCAGCGCGTCCAGGTTGGCTTTCTGGTGGCTGGAGCGGGTTGAGGAGGGAATGGGCACCACACCCCGGGCAGCAACCCAGGCGATGGCGATTTGTGCCGGTGACGCATTGTGGTCTCTTCCGATACGGATCAGGGTTTCATCTTCCATCACCTTGCCCACTGCCAGCGGCATGTAGCCGGTGACCGGAATGCCCAGGTCCCGGGCGTGTTCCACCACTTGGCGGTTGCTCAGAAACGGGTGCACCTCCACCTGGTTGGTGAACAGGGCGCCGTCGCCCAGAATGTCCCTGGCCTGATCCATTTGTGCGCAGGTGAAGTTGGACATGCCGATGTGCTCCGCCAGCCCTTCGCGCTGGGCATCTCGTAGCGCGCCAAGGTATTCGGCCATGGGCACCTGATCGTCCGGCGACGGCCAGTGGATCAGGGCAAGGTCCACATGATCGGTTTTCAGCCTTGCCAGGCTGTCATGGAGGCTGTTGATCAGATCGCTGGCGTGCAGTTTGTTGTGCCAGATCTTGGTGGTCAGGAAGACTTCGCGGCGGGGAATGCCGCTGGACACAATGCCGTCACCCACCTCCGCTTCGTTCTCGTACATCTGGGCGGTATCGATGTGGCGGTAACCGAGGGACAAGGCACTTTTTACGGCGTCTCTGGCGTCGTTGCCTTTCAGGCGAAAGGTGCCCATGCCGATTTTCGGGAGTGCACTGAATGACATGATGTCCTCCTTTGCGAAATCTGTGGTTGTAATGTGGTGTCCGCGTGCTGGTTCTTCAAGTGGGCCGCAGGTATCATGGCGACCGTTTAACCGGACCCGCCATCACGGCGGTGCGAACCGAAGGGGTACATCATGCTGACCGGCCAGTGTCTCTGTGGCGACATCACCTTTGAATACGAAGGCCCGTTGGGGCCCATTGCCCTGTGTCATTGCAGCCAGTGTCGCCGCGCCCACGGCAGCGCGTTTTCTGCCAGCGCACCGGTCCAGAAAATTCGCTTCCGGTTTCTCAGCGGTGAGGACCGGGTGCAGGAATACGAGTCCCGCCCCGGCAAGTATCGCGCGTTCTGCAGTCGCTGTGGCAGTCATCTTTACAGCCGCCTTGACGCCATCCCGGGTGTCCTGCGCCTGCGTGTCGGTGTGATCAACGAACCGCTGGGCAAGTCACCCGCCCAGCACGTCTACGTGGGTTCCAAATCGGACTGGTTCGAGATCACCGATGACATTCCCCAGTTCGAGAAAACCTCAAGAACCAACGACCCCAACTGATACCCGGCGGTGAAGCGTCCTGCAGGTGCTATTTCGCGGGTCTGATGCGATAGACCTTGCCGTCCGATGAGTCGGTCAGCAGCCACAGTGCGCCGTCCGGCCCCATTCGTACGTCGCGGATGCGCTCACCCAGGTCGGTCAGCAGATCTTCCTCTTCCGTTACTTTTTCGTCTTCAATGCGCAGACGCACCAGTTTGCGCATTTTCAGCGCGCCCACGAACAGATCACCCTGCCACTGGGCAAACTCGTCCCCGGTGTAGAACGCCATGCCGGAGGGCGCGATGGACGGATCCCAGTAGTGCAGGGGATCGGTAACGCCTTCCATGGTGGTCTTGTTGGAGATAGTAGCGCCAGAGTAGTCGATGCCATAGGTCACCTCCGGCCAGCCATAGTTGTTGCCGGCGCGGATGATGTTGATCTCGTCGCCGCCTCTGGGGCCGTGTTCGTTGCTCCAGATCTCGCCGGTCTCCGGATGAATGGTCATACCCTGGATGTTGCGGTTGCCATAGGTGAAGAAGGAGTCGTTTACCGTCGAATCGTCGAGGAACGGGTTGCCGGGGGCGGGGTCGCCCTCAATGGTAATGCGGTGGACCCCACCGGCGTCGTCGTCGGTTCGCTGGGCCCGGTCCATCTCGCCGCGGTCGCCCACGGCCACATAAAGGTAGCCCTCGGCATCAAACTCCATGCGGCCGGCGAAGTGCCGGCTGGTGTCACCCCGTGGCATGGCTTCGAAAATCACCTCCACATCCTCAAGCCGGTCCCCCTGCAGGTTCGCCCGGGCAACGCGGGTGGTCATGCCCTCACGGCTGACGTTGTGGGCGTAGCTGAGAAGCAGGGTTTGGTTGTTCTCGAAATCCGGGTGCAGGATGACGTCCAGCAGCCCACCCTGGCCGGATACCACCAGATCGGGCAGGCCCTCGATGGGGGATTTCTGGAGTTTTCCGTCGCGGATGCGTCGCAGTTGACCGTTACGCTCGGTAACCAGTTGCGAGCCGTCCGGCAGAAAGGCCAGTGCCCACGGGTGGGCAAGGCCCTCCGCGATGGTTTCCAGCTGGAACGTGGCTTTGTCGGAGGTGAAGGTTTGCGCGGCACCGTAGCTGACGGCGGCCATGCCGGTGAGGGTCAGTGCGGTTGCGATTCGAGCGGCGAGGTACATGTGTCCGTCTCCCTTCGTTCGTGTCTGCCGGAACATCCAGTATGAATGCAGTCTAGCATCGGATACGAAGGGAGACGCTGAAGGTATCAGAATTTGTAGTTCACCGAGCCGATCACCGTGCGCTTGGTGCCAACGAAACAGTCGCCCCGGGCCAGGCAAGTGGAGAAATAGGTTTCGTTCTCGATGTTGTTGACGTTCAGGCTCAGATCCCAGTTGCCCCGGCCGTAGCCAATCATGGCATCAAACAGCGTTACCGCGGGGGTCTTGAGCTCATCGGCACCGTCCCAGCTGCTACCGACATAACGTACACCGGCCCCGGCGCGGAACCCCGGAATGCCGGCAATGGCAAAGTCGTGCTGGCTCCAGGCCGACGCGGTGTGTTCGGGGATACTGGCCAGGCGCGCGCCTTCATTGTTGCCTTCTTTGACTTCGGTGTCGGTGTAGGCGTAGCTCGCCATGACATCCCATCCCGGATTGAGCGCCATGTAGGCCTCCAGTTCCACACCTCGGGCCTCGGTTTTCCCGTTCTGGATCTGGTTGTTGGGGTTGACCGGGTCAGGCGCGCGGCGGTTCTTCTCCTGCAGGTCGTAAACGGTTGCAGTGAAGAAGCTGGCGGATCCCGCCGGCTGATACTTGGCGCCCAGTTCGATCTGTTCACCTTCCAGCGGCTTGAAGGGCTGGTTAAGGGCGTTAAGCGCGTTGATGGGCTCGAACGATTCGGAATAACTGAGGTAAGGCGACAGCCCGAAATCGGTCTTGTACATCAACCCGGCGCGGGTGGTGACTTCGTTGTCCTCAAAGCTTTCCCCGCCTTCGGTCTTGTTGCGGGCGTTGTCGTAGCGCAGTCCCAGCACGGCAATCCAGCGCTCGTTGATGGTCACCTGATCCTGCAGGTACACGCCGGTCTGACGCACGGTGTTCTCGGGAATGTCGCTGTAATCGGCATCGGTGATGCGCGTGTAATTACCGTACACCGGGTTGTACAGGTTCAAATCACCGATGTCAGACAGAAACGCCGTGCGACCGTCGCTCTCGGCCCGCTGGTAATCCAGCCCGGCAATGACGGTGTGGGTGAAGTTGTCGGGACCGAAGACCGCCTCCACCTGGTTGTCCACCGTCAGTGATTTCAGGTCGGGCTCATTGGCGTAGGCCACCCGCGAGATATCGCCGTTGTCCTGCAGAGTGGGCGGGAAAGACGGGTAGATCGACTGGTAGGTCACTTCGCTTTCCGAGTAGCGCAGGTTCTGGCGAACGGTCCAGGTGTCGTTGAAGCGGTGACTGAACAGGGACGTGACTGCATCCTCCTCGGTGTCGTAGCGGTCAAAATCCGGCTCACTCATGAAGACGTCGATGGGAATGTCCGGCAGGCCGTTGGGCGCCGGTTTGACGGTTCCGGCGTGGGGCAGGAACTGGGTGGTGGAACCACCGCGGTCCTCCTGGTGCAACGCCATCAGCGTCCAGTCTGTGCGGTTACTCGGGCGCCAGGTAATGGACGGGGCAAAGACCACGCGGTTGTCTTCCACCTGTTTGACCTGGGTGTCGCTGTCCCGGCCCAGTGCCACCAGGCGATAGAGCAGGGTGCCGTCGGCATTGAGCGGGCCGGTGGTGTCGATGGCGGCCTGTTTGCGGCCGTTGTTGCCGACCTGCAGATTCAGTTCGGTCTGTTGCTGCGCGAGCGGGCGCTTGGAGGCCAGGTTAATGATGCCGCCGACGTTGCCCTGTCCGAACATGACCGAGGAAGGCCCGCGCACGATTTCAATGCGTTCCAGAGTGTAAGGCTCGGTGCGCGGGCGGTTATAGAACCCGAAGCCCTTCTTCATGCCATCGAGGAAGATCACCGGATCCCCGCCGCGGATGGACTGCCAGTCGCCCCGGCTGTCCAGGCCGAATTGCTCAGCGCCGACACCGGCGGAATAGCGCAGGGCTTCCTGCACACTGGTGACGCCCTGGTCTTCCATCTGTTGACGGGTAACGACCGAAATGGCCTGCGGGGTTTCCGCAATCGGCGTGCTGGGTTTGGTGGCGCTCAGCGCCGTTTTTGCGCGGTAGCCGTCGACCGGTGCCCGGGGATCTTCCAGGCGTTCGCCGGTCACTTCGATGGCACCCAGCGTGGCGGTTTCGGCCTGGGCAGCGGGAGCCAGAAGCGGTGTCAACAACAGGCCGGACGTGAGCCAGGCGGACGCGGTAAACGAAGAAACACGGAGTGCACGGACGCGTTTTTCAGACGACATGGACAGCTTACCTTTGGTCTGTGTGGAAGATGTTCAACAATGAACATTGCCGGGTGTTAATTTGGCGCCAATAATAATGATAACGATTACTATTTGCAATATACTGATGCAGATTGTTGGGAACGTCAGGCAGCGAATGGGGAGAGCGTGATGACACCGGAAGAGGAAGCCATCGAAGGACTGAAGCTGGCCGTGAGCTGCGGCCTGTCTATTCTGGTGCTGGCCAGCATCCTGCTGCTTGGCTCGGCACTGTCCGGGGTCTAGCTGCGGCGATCCGTTCCTTGCGGTAGATGCCGCAAGTGCCACAGTAACCGCCATCCGGCAGCAGATACTTCAGGCAGCAGCCTCTGCGCTGCGGAATCGCACAGGGCTGCTGGCTGAACTCGGTGGGAATCCAGTCGATAAATCGATTGGCATCGCACTCGAATTGTTTGAGCCAGGCCTGAGCCAACTGGCACAGGGCCGTCGGTTCGGCCCGGTTCCAGACCACCGAGAAAGGGGCGCCCAGCCCGAGACCGATGCTGCTCCAGTAGGCCCCCGGGCTGACCCCCAATGCCTGGCGGAACATCGGATACCAGTCGTTGGCGAGGTCTGCCATACCGCTGACAAACCCGCGCACCGAGACCGATATCCCGCTGTTTGCCATCACCCAGCGCGTCGGGGCTGTGTCCCCGGCATTGAACGCCGTGCGCGGCGGGAGCATTGTGAGAAAGATGCGATCCGGATCAGGCAGTGGCGCTTCACCCTGCAGAAACAGCCGCAGGGTCAGCGGAGCAATAATGTTGAGAGCGAGATCCTGCTGCAATACCGATAATCGCGCGGTGACAGATCTGGCGGTGCGCGCGTCTGCATAGTCATCGCGGATCTGTCGTGTCAGCCACTCCGGCTGGCTGAGGCACTGTGTCAGAGACATCAGGGCAGGCTGCCGGCGTTCCTGTGGTTGCAGCGCTCCGTTCAGCGCCTCCTTCAGCGCTCCCTGCAGTTCGGCCTCCCGGTCCAGTCCGGCTTTTGCCAGCAGGTCGTGATAGCGTTGCGGCCACTGCCGGTTGTCGGTGTCAGGCGCGGCCATGTCGGCTCAGTCCCCACAGGAAGTAAACGCCGCCAACCAGCGCTGCCAACAACCCGGCCGGAAGTTGAGCCGGGAACACCACGATGCGGGACAGGTAATCGGCAACGGCAAGCAACAGCCCTCCCACCAGACCCGCCACAATCATCTGGCGGCCAACGGTTTGCTGCCCCAGTACGCGGGCCAGGTGGGGCGCGATCAGGCCGGCAAAACTCAGCGGCCCGATCACCACAGTGGCGGCAGCCGTCAGCACCGCCGCTACCAACAGCAGCAGCAAGCGGGCCCGGGCCACCGGCAGTCCCAGCGATGAGGCCGCGGTGTCGCCAAGAGGCAGCAGGGTGAGCGGACGCACCACCAGACACAACAGACCGCAGATCAGCAGCACAAAGGCCATCAGGCCGAAGGCTTCAGGTTCCGAGATCAGCCAGGTGGAGCCGTACATCCAGTTCAGCAACTGGGACGCAACGGTGCCGCCGGAGGCCATCACCAGGCGCAGGCCGGCGTCCATGAACACGTACAGTGCCAGACCACCAAGCAATAGCTGGTTGCCGGCAAAGCGGTGCTTGCGGGCCAGCAAAATCAGCAAGCCCAGGGCCGCGGCTGCCCCGAGGGTGGCTGCGCCAAGCTGACCCGCCCGACCCACTTCCAGACCGGAGAGCACGATCACCACCATCACCAGTGCCGCACCTCCGCTGATGCCCAGCATTTCCGGGCTGCCCATGGGGTTGCCGGTCATCCGTTGGATCAGTGTGCCGGCCAGCCCCAGGGCGACTCCGGCCAGTGTGGCCGCCAGCAATCTCGGCCCCCGCCAGACCCAGGCCTCGTGCCACTGGCTGACTGCGGTCCAGTTCCAGCCTTCCAGGCCTGGCGACCAGCCCATGGAGATCACGATGGTGGCCAGCAGCAGGGTGACCACTGCACCCCCAATCAGCACGGGGGAGCGGCGCTGCGGCAGGAAACTGGCGGGGCCTGATTCCTGACCCGGCATATGGTGGGTGTTCCTGAAGCCCTGCAGCGCCAGCAGGATAACCGGTCCGCCAATCAGTGCGGTGGTCGTGCCGGTGGGTACCAGCGAGCCGTCACCCCAGGTCGAGGCCCAGTGCGCCAGTGTGTCGGCCAGCAGCAACAGGCCGCCGCCCAGCAAGGTGCTCCATAGCAGACGGCTGCCGAGGGTGCGGGCGCCGAGCAGGCGCGCCAGCACCGGGGCAGCCAGCCCGATAAACGCCACAACGCCGACCCGACTGACCACGGTGGTGCTCATGACCACCACCAGAAGCAGGGCCAGCATCCGAATCAGGGCGACTCTTGCCCCCAGCGAGCTGGCGGAGGCCTGCCCCAACTGCATTAACTGCAAGGGCCGAATCAGTGCCAGCATCAGCATGGCCAGCACCAGCACCCGCGGCCAGAGATCCATGAACGGCCCCCAGTTGTTCTGGACCAGAGAGCCGGCACCCCAGATGAACAGGTTGCCGAGCCACTCGCCCTTGAGCAACAGGAAGGCCATGTTCATGGCGCCGAGGAAAAAGGTGATCACCAGCCCGGCCAGAATCACCGTGACCGGCGAGAAGCCCAGGCGCCAGGTCAGCGCGATCACCAGCCCGATGGCCAGCAACCCGCCGGCGAGTGCCGCCAGATCCGGGCTGAAGGCCAGCAGGCCGGGGGCGAACAGGGTGGCCACAGTAACCCCGAATTGCCCGCCGGCTTCCACCCCGAGTGTGGTGGGCGACGCCAGTGGATTACCGAGAATCTGCTGGGTCACGGCGCCGGCCAGGCCCAGGCCGCAGCCAATCAGTACGGCGATCGACACCCGCGGCGCCCAGCTGTAGTGCGCCAGCACCGAGGAATACTGATCCGGATCGAAGGTCCAGAAAGCGGCAACCAGGGCAGCGGGCTCCAGCTGGTTGAGCCAGGGCATGGCACTGGCGGCCAGGGCACCCAGCCAGAGGATGATCGCCGCGATCGGCAGCGTGGCCGGGATGGTCGGGCGCGCCGAGGGCAGGCGGGCGGACTCAGCGTACATTGTCGTGGCCTCCGGCCAACAGGCTGTCGGTGAGCTGAACCGCCAGCCGTTTGATCTGGAACAGGCCGCCGAACGGCCAGGTGGTATCGACCGGATAGATCTGCTGCTGTTTTACCGGTGGCAAATAGGCCCAGAACGGACTGATGGCGAGCGTGTCCGCGAGCCCCGGCGGCAGGGGTGAAATCACCACGATGCGAATATTCCCATAGGGCGCAAGCGCTTCCAGCCCGACCACGGAAAACCCCCAGAAATTGCCCTGCCGGGGCCAGGCGTTGCTCAGTCCGAGGCCGTCCAGAACGCTCTGGTAGAGGCCGTTGGGGGCGTAGATCCGCACATGGCGGTCATCCAGGAAGTTCACCAGGGCCACGGGGCGGTCGGTCAGGTTTGCGGTTTCCAGTCGTTGCCGCTGGGTCGCCAGGGTTTCCTCGATATCGGCAATCACGGCGTCTGCCCGGTCTTCGCGCCCCAGCATCTGCCCCAGTGTCACCAGCATTTCACGGGATTTCTCCCGTGGACGGCTGCCTTCCCGGTACACGCTGATGACGTAGGTGGGGGCGATTCGCTCCAGCAGCTCTGCGGCCGGTGCCATTTCGGCACTGGTAACAATCAGATCCGGTCTCAGTTCGGCAATGGCCTCAAGGCTGGGGGCCACGCGGGTGCCGACGTTGTGCACCCCCTCCGGGAGTTCCGGCTCCTTGACCCAGACGGAATAGCCGTCACGATCCGCCATACCGATCGGCGCCACACCCAGCAGCAGCAACGCTTCCGTGGCCGCCCAGTTGAGGGTGACCACCCGTTCTGGCGGTTCATCCAGGGTGACCGTGCCGTACTCATGTTGCCACGTAGCCGCACTTGCCAGCACGGGGGCCAGGCTCAGCAGCAGTGCCATGGCCAGGTGAACCGGCCGGCGGTCAGTGAACATAGGAAACCCACTGGCCCGGTGCGCGCTCGAGCACGCCCATGGGCACGCCGTAGATAGACTCGAGGATGCCGGAGTCCATGATGTTGCGGGGGCTGCCGTCGGCAACCAACGCTCCGGACTTCAGTGCCACCAGTCGGTCACAGAAACGGGCCGCGAGGTCCACATCGTGCAGCACCACCACCACGGTGAGCTCCCGTTGCTCTGCGAGGCGATGCACCAGGCGCAGGGTCTCGACCTGGTGTTTCACATCAAGGGCGGAGATGGGCTCGTCCAGCAGCAGGCAGCGGGTCTGCTGGGCCAGCAACATGGCGATCCATGCGCGCTGCCGTTCGCCGCCTGACAGAGTATCCACCGAGCGATGCTGGAACCGGGTGAGCCCGGTATCCTTGATGGCCTGGTCGATCAGGCGATGGTCTTCGGCGTTGTAGCGTCCCAGCGGCCCCCGCCAGGGGTAGCGCCCCAGGGCAACCAGCTCGCGCACGGTCAGTCCGTCGGTTCCCGGAGGGTGCTGGGGCAGGTAGCCCACCGTGCGCGCAAACTCGCGGGCACCGGTGCGTTGGAATGAGGTGCCCAGCACACGGACGTCGCCAGACGACGGCGTCATCTGGCGCGCCAGAATTTTCAACAGCGTGGACTTGCCGGAGCCATTGTGACCGAGCAGTGCCGTCACTTCACCTTCGCGAAAGTCCAGAGTGACGTTGCGAAGGATGGTGGCGTCACCGATGTGCACACCCAGGCCGGATACTTTGAAGAACGCAGACATGCAGGCTCCCGGATTGGTGGGACAGTTCAGAGGGGTAAGCTCCGAGGGCCTGCAGAATAATCTAAATGCGAATTACTATCAATACATTTTAAGCCGGAATTCCGGTGCTTCAGGCCTGGCCGGTCTGCACCCGCCATTGGGCCGCGTAGGCGCCATTGTGGTCCAGCAGCTGTTGATGGGTGCCGCTTTCCACCACTTTGCCGGCATCCACAACGGCGATGGTGTCCGCATCGACGATGGTGGACA
>JAEPMM010000082.1 GCA_017643965.1 Marinobacter sp. | reverse complement strand
GGCTCGATCACCCTGAAGTTCTGAGGAGAGGCTTGCCATGAACTACAAAAATACACTGGCACTTTTACCCGCAGCCGTCCTCGCCGCCTGTGGCGGCGGGGGTGGGCAGGAAATCAACGAACCACTGACCCGGGGCTCTGTCGTCTATTCCTACCCGGCCGATGGCCAGCGTGAGGTCAGCCCGAAAGCCGACCTGGTGCTGCGCTTCTCCCACGCCATCTCCGATGACAACCTGACCGGCAAGATCCGCGTAACGGCGGGCGACACCACAGTTCCGTTCACCGTTGAAGGCGTGGACGGCAACCGAAGCCTCAAACTGTCGCCCCAGAGCGAGCTCGATCCCGGCACTGACTACACCATCGAGTTTGCCGAGGGTCTGCTCGCCGAGGGCAATCGCATCATCGGGACACCCAACGCGGAGGGGCCTCAGGGCATCCAGTTCTCCACCCGTGGCGGTCTGACCGGCATTGCGGGTCTGGACAACACCGCTGCAAGCTTCAGGGTAGCCGAGATGATCCCGGCCCCCGACGCCGTGTTCCGCCCCATGGACATTTCCACATTCCGGCTTCGTCTCACTCACCCGGTTCATCCGGAATGGAAAGAACGGGGCGGCGTGATTGAAATCACCGACAACAACGGCGAAACGGTGCCAGCGATTGTGCTGGTCAAGGGTCGGCTAGTCACGATCGACCCCTGCGTTCCGGGCACACCGGAACTCTGCGGTCGGGACGACGACTTCCTGACTCCCGGCGAAACTTACACCGTCTCTGTGCGCAACCTGCCCGGCATCAACGGTGGCGTCGTGGAAAGCTTCAGTCAGAAAATTACGCCCCGCGACACCGGTCCCCGAGTGGTTCTGTTCCAGGAAGTCATTGATTCCGGCCTGAACGCAGGCGACACCACACAGGAAGCCAGCAAATCCAAACTCAACGGACAGGTCGTCAACGGTATTGTCCTCAACTCCGTGCTGCAGGGCACCACCGACACCTCGCAGCAAACCGGCGGGCTGTTCGCGGAACTGGCGTTCGCGCCGGGCTTCGAGTCTGACGAGCCGCTGCCGCTGCGCGTGCCGAAAGGCAGTTTGTTGAGCAGCAGTAACCTCGCCGTTCGCGTTAACGGCCTGGTACCGATCATTGACGAGGCCACCGGCGGCATTCAGCAGACCGGCGACATCAAGGTCATTATGATCTCCGATGCCACCGGTTATCTTTCGCCCAACCCGTACACCGATGACCAGAGCGCGCCGCGCCACGTTCGTCTGTTCATGGACGTCTCCATGAACACCGAGGCGGCCCAGCCAAACGCATCGCTGTCTCAGGACCTCCTCGGCGTTGAGCTGACGGGTATTGCCCTGGTGGAAGACGGTGTTCTGACCATCGATGCCATCGGCATCGTGGAGCCCAATCTGCTGGGACAGGAGCTGACGGACTCCACCATTGCCTTCCGGATTCAGGCGGACACAGACGCCACGTCACAGCTCGACGCTGCCGACCAGCGCGACGATGAACTGGAAGACCTGACCGGCCCGAGACTGGTGAGCTGGGTGCCCGGCCCCTTGGATGCCTTCCCGCCGACACGGCAGGACATGCAGCGCCCGGGTGACCCGGTAGTCCTCAACTTTGACGAGCCCCTCGACCATGACTCGGTGCCAGGAAGCGTCACACTCTCCACCAGCGAGGGTGATGTGGCCGGTCTCAAAACCAAAGTGGACGGTACCGTACTGGTCATCAACCCGACTGGTGGTCTCGAGCACGGCGTGGACTACACTGTGAACATCAACGGTGTATCCGATACCTCGGGTAACGCAGCCAACGTGCCGGCCCTGACGTTCCGATTGCCGGACATCGGCGCGGAAAACGAAGTGACGCAACGCTCGCCCGTTGCATTAACTACCTTCCCCGGTTATCCCTGCTATGTTGACCAGACCGATACGCCTGTCGATCTGAATGCAGGCACCCACGGCCAGTGTGCAGACGCAGCGCCCGAAGGCCCTCTGGGCCAGGTGTTGCCGCTTTCAACCGTGCCGAAAGACCGCCCTATTGTTGTGGTCTTCTCCCAGTCCATGAATCTCGACTCCATACGGCTTGATGAGACGTTTACCGTCGAAAAGGTGGACCCCAGTGGTGCAGTGGAAAGCACGGTCAGTGGCCGCCTGGAGAAGAACAATCAACGCATTCGCTTCTTCCCGGATGAGCCCTGGGAGATTGACGGGTTCTATCGCTACACCATGAGCTCCAGTGCCAACGGTGAGTGCACGAACGGGGCTTCTGACAACTTCATCTGCGGCGAAAACGGCCTGGCGTTCAAGACAGACCTGCTGATCGACCCGGAGAGTGTGGGCGGACCAGACATGCAGATCTATTTCCGCGGGGTGGAATCCACCAGCATGGTGTTCACGCCGCTGCGGAACCTGCCTGTCAGGGACACCAACTCCAACTACGTGGTTGACTGTCCGACACTTGGTGGTACCGACTGCCTGGAGCCTTTCAATCACCCATCGGACGGCGAAGGCGGGTTCTTGCCCTCAGAAAATGCGGCGAAACTGGAAGTGGTTGGCCAGGCAGCTACGGTACTGGGCCTTCCAGGCCTGCTTCAGGCCAGCGTTGGCTGTCCCGCGAGCGAATCCTGCCCCGAAAACAAGTTCATCTACCAAACCTTCGGCCTCAACGTTGAGGTGGTCGGTCCTGAACTTGATGACAACGGCAACGAGATCGGCGTCAGGATCCTGCTTTACCCCACTATGCTGCCGACAACATCCGCCAGTGTGTTCCTGACGGGTTTTGGCGCACAGGTCACAGGTCCCCAGGTCCTGCGTATGACTTATTCCGAGCCGACCGAGGACAATCCACTGGGCCTTGTCGAAGGCGTAATTTTCGAGGGCGAGAATGGCCCCCGATTCCGGACCACAACCGAACTGAGCCTGGATGCCCCAAATCTGGCGTTACCGGACGGTGGCATTTTGCTGGAGCACAATCTGTATAGCCTGAGGTTGCCGCTGAACCTCGAGGGCCCGATCACATTCTTCGATGATGGACGCATGCAGATTGAGCAGAGAAACCTCAACCAAGCGGCGCTGTCTGTTGAGGTCTCGGTCGCTGTGCCGGTTGTCAGCACCATCACCGAGCTCCTTGCAAACCTGCTCAGCGGAGGAGACAGTGATGCGGTGATCAATATTCCACTGATCATCCCTGCAGGAGGCGTCTACCTCAACTTCACCTCCAACCCGATCAAGGAGATCCCGGAGCAGTACTAATCCCGCGGACCTCACCCGCACTTCAGGCCAGCCTTCGGGCTGGCCTTTTTCGTGGGGTTTCTTCCCGTTCGGACTTTTCCCCTCGGCAGCATTTCCTGCTAATCTGGTTGCCTGTTGAAACCAACTCCTGAATTCCGGAACCCCGCACCCGCTGGCCTGTGCTTATAACAGTCAGACAACAAAAATCACCTGGAGAGCGAAACCATGGAAAACGGCACCCACTATCGTACCTGCCACCTCTGCGAAGCCATGTGCGGCGTTGCCATCGAGGTTCAGGACGGGCACATCACCTCGATCAAAGGCGATGAGGAGGATCCGTTAAGCCATGGGCATATCTGCCCCAAAGCCGTGGCCCTGCAGGACTTGCACGAAGACCCGGACCGCCTGAAAAAACCGGTTCGCCGCACCGCCAGCGGCTGGCAGGAAATGGAGTGGGACGAGGCCTTCGATCTGGTGGCCGACCGCCTGCACCGGGTGCGCAAGGAACATGGCCGCAACAGCATTGGCGTGTACCTGGGCAACCCCAACGTGCACAACCACGGCTCGCTGATTGCCACCATGCCGTTTCTGCGGGCCATCGGCAGCCAGAACCGGTTCTCCGCCACCTCCAACGATCAGCTGCCCCACATGTTGGCCAGCCTCGACATGTTCGGGCATCAGATCCTGTTCCCGATCCCGGACATCGACCGCACCGACCTGTTTATCTGCATCGGGGCCAATCCGATGGCCTCCAACGGCAGCCTGATGACGGTACCGGACGTGCGCGGCCGACTGAAAGCGCTGAAAAGCCGTGGCGGCAAGATGATTGTGGTGGATCCCCGCCGCACCGAAACCGCCAAACTGGCGGACGAATTCCACTTTATCCGCCCGGGCACCGATGCCCTGCTGCTGATGGCCATGGTGCATACCCTGTTTGATGAAAACCTGGTGAACCTGGGCCACGCGGAGCACTGGACCAAGGATGTGGATCTGCTGCGCCTGGCGTCTCTGGCCTTTACGCCGGAAGCGGTCAGCGAACACACCGGCCTCGGTGCCGACGACATCCGCGCGCTGGCACGCCAGCTCGCCAGCACCCGCAAGGCGGCTCTGTATACCCGCATGGGAACCAGCACCCAGGCGTTCGGTGGCGTTGCCACCTGGCTGGCCTATTGCCTGAACATTCTTACCGGCAAGCTCGATTCCACCGGCGGCATGATGTTCACCCAGCCGGCCATCGATCTGATCGCCCTGGGCGGCCTGTCCGGCCAGCAGGGGCATTTCGGTAACCGCTTCAGCCGGGTAAAAAAGCTGCCGGAATTTGCCGGCGAGTACCCGGCCAGCACCATGGCCGACGAGATGCTCACCCCGGGCGAGGGCCAGATCAAGGCGTTCGTGACCGTGGCCGGTAACCCGGTGCTGTCCAACCCCAATGGCGGGCGACTGGATCAGGCGCTGGAGGGCATGGACTTCATGGTCTCGGTGGATTACTACCTGAACGAGACCACCCGTCATGCCGATGTGATCCTGCCACCGACCGCCGCACTTGAGCGCAGCCATTACGACCTGATCTTCAGCATGTTCGCGGTGCGCAACTTTGCCAAATACAGCGATGCCCTGTTCGAGGCCGGTGAGGATACCCGCCATGACTGGCAGATCCTGCTGGAGCTGGCCCACCGTCTGGAGCGCAAACGCAAAGGCGGTCGACTGCCGCTGCGCACGGAGCTGGGCTGGCGGGCATTCAAGCAGATCGGGCCCGACACCCTTCTGGATCTGTTGCTGCGCTCCGGCCCCTACGGCGCGGATATCGGGCCGGCGCGCGGGCTGGTGCAGCCTGCCATCGATCTGGTGATGGACGTTCTGCCCAAGCGTCATCCGCTGCAGGGATTGGCGAAACTCAGCCCACTGAACCGTCATTGGCAGGACCTGCCCAAAGGGCTGTCACTGAAGGCACTGCGCGACAATCCCAGCGGTGTGGATCTCGGCGCCCTGCGCCCCTGCATGCCGGAACGCCTGTTTACCCGGGATGGTAAGGTCAATCTGGCGCCGCGGCGCTATCTGCAGGACCTGGATCGCCTGCACGCCCTGCTGGTCAGCCCGGTCAGTAATGACTTGCTGATGATTGGTCGTCGTCACGTGCGCAGCAACAACTCCTGGATGCACAATAGCCAACGACTGGTAAAAGGCAAGGACCGCTGCACCCTGATGATTCACCCGAAAGATGCCGCACGCTGCGGCCTGCAGGCCGGGGACTCGGCGGAGGTGACCTCCCAGTCGCCAGAGGTCAAAGGCAACATTGTGCTGACGGTGGAGATTACCGAAGACATCATGCCGGGCGTGGTCTCGGTGCCCCATGGCTGGGGTCACCACCGCGAAGGCACCGGCCAGACCGTGGCCGCCGCCCATGCGGGCGCCAGCATCAACGATGTGCTCAGCGACCAGCAGACTGATCCGCTGGTGGGCACCTCCGTACTCAATGGGCAGAAAGTGAAGGTTAAAGTCTGGCGTGCGGAACGTCAGCGTAAACGCGCCTGACGCAAAAGGAGTTACCCATGCCCGTGTGGCTGCAATGGACACTGATCATCGCCGGTCTGCTGGCAATCGCGGCCCTGACGGCTTTCATTGTGCGCCAGAGCCGGCTGCTCAGCCTGAGCCGGCGGCGGGATGACAAGAACCGGGCGTTCCGCGAGAAGCGCCGGCAATCCATGGTCGAGAGTATTCAGGTGATCGCCATGGCGGTAGAAGAGGATCAGGTGGAGTACTCGGAGGCCTGCCTGCGCCTCAAGGGCCTGCTGGATCACGTGGCACCCGAGCTGCTGGAGCGGTCGCCCTACCGTATCTTCCGGGAAGTATCCGACCAGCTGCAGCACATGCCCACCCACCGGGCGCGACAGGCCACCGACACCCGTTTCATTGAAAAGATGGATCAGGAGCGACTGGCCCTGGAAAAACAGCATGCGGATGCCATCCGCCGCGCCGCCACCGCTCTCCGGCAGCACGCCTTCTGAGGCTGCGCCTGTTCGCCAAGTGTTCAACCGGCCGTTTCCAGGCCTAATTGTAATTTTTTGTAACAGGAAAAGCCGGGGATCGAGTCATTTAGTATTGGAAATCAACGCATTCCGACATGACCGAAATGTGACACGTCGATCAGGGTCATTCTGGCGGGAGGCTTGACTTTTATTTCCGACTTCATGAGCTAGATTTAAAGACAAGGTGACCCTAACCATTCTCTCGGACACCTTACGTTGTTTTCTCCTGAAAAGTTTGGACGACTCTGCAACAAGCGGGTGAGCTTGCCGGCCCAAGGGCCGGCTTTTTTGCGGGTTCGGGTTGCGAAAACGCAGAATCAGGAGGTCATCATGCCGGCCATGGCCATGATACTGGCCTTGTTCTCGACCAGCTCTTCGAATTGCTCCTCGACCCTGGCCTTATCCAGTCCCAGCGACGCATAGAAGGCCGGCGGTACCTCGTCGCCGGCGCCAATGGCCACACCCCGCGTGGCCAGCAACTGACGTCCCAGCCACAGCAACTTGCTGTATACGCAGTGAGGGCCATCGTAATCGGGATTCTTCTGGTAGCGGATGGCCAGGGTCACTTCGTCCGGCATCCCCCAGTTCTGCATCAGTTCCGCCGCAATCTGCTCACGGGTAATGCCTAACAGGTAATGTTCGGTCACCGATGAATCCATGCCGGGATTCACTTCCAGCGATCGGCACACCAGTTTGAAGTGTGGCGGGAAAACCTGGGCGAGCACCAGATAGCCGAAGTTGTGAAGCAACCCGGCGAGGTAGGCCAGACCAAAGGCCGGGCGCTCATTGCGAGGCATCATGCTGGCCAGAATACCGGCTGACTGGGCCTGCCAGATGGCTTGCTGCCAGTAATCCACATACCCCTCGGGGTGATCCTGAGGCTGCTTCAGGGCGCGCCCCAGCGCCAGCCCCATGGCCAGATTCATCACCAGATCAAAACCCAGCACGCGGGAAACCGCGTCATGCACTGATTTGACCTGTCCGGCCGCGGCGTAAAAGGACGATGACGCCCAGCTCACCACCTGGGCGGCAAGGCTCGGATCACTCTCCACGATGTCAACCAGGTCGCCCATCACGGCGTTGGGGTTGACCCTTAGATGAATGATCCGCTGGGCCGTTTCCGGCAGGGGTGGCAGCTCCAGGGTATCTTCCAGCCGTTGCTGTATCCGCAAGCCGGTGAACTTCTTGATGGCTGAGTGGAGCTGATCCCGGTCCCGTTCGGGACGATCAAGGTTAACGGCGATGGTCTCCGGCGCAACGGCAAAGGCCGCCCGCTCGGCATTGGCCGTCAACGCCCGGAAGTCCGCAGCAGGCATGACCATGGCGAGATTCTGGGCGCCGAGCGACAGCGCCACCGCCGGCAGGCTGTCCACCCGCTCGTCCACCACACTGGGCCATCCGGTCAGTGACGGCAGCGCCGGCAGCTCAGCCAGGCCGGCACGTTCCTGCACCCGCACCTGGTCACGGCGTTTCATGACCTGAAGATCCCGCCTCAATTGCTTGTTGAGGGCATTGATATCAAGCAGATCATCCTGCCGGCAGACCGCCTGAAGGTTTCCCTGTTCGTCACTGAGCAACACCATCCTCAGCAACTGGTCATTACGGGCCTGGCTGACATCCCGCAGAGACACCTCCCCCGCGGTTTCACCCAGTGCCTGCCGGACCACAACAGGTAATTCCATAAGCCTCTCCAAAACACAATAAGGTGCCTACGCAGGGCACAGTGGTAGTCTGTTCAGTATACGGCAGTAAAACAACCGGGGTTTTGATCTCAGCCGGGTTTATCCCACATTCCGGCACACGGGTACCGCTATACGTCACCGTAGCGGACCCTCTCACCCAGCCAGCGACGCACCAGACCGTTGACCCGTTGCGGATCTGCCATCAGTGACGGCGCCATGGCACGAACCGGCTCGATCCAGCCCTTGTCCCGCTCGAAGTCTGCCAGTCGGAACTGCAGCATGCCGGTCTGGCGGGTACCCAGCACTTCGCCCGGGCCACGGATCTCCAGGTCTTTCTCGGCAATGAAAAAACCGTCCTGGCTGTCCCGCAGCGCCTGCAGGCGCGCCTTGCCGTTCTGTGATAACGGCGGGTGGTACATCAGCACGCAGAAACTGGCCTGCTCGCCCCGCCCCACCCGGCCCCGCAACTGGTGCAACTGGGCCAGCCCCAGCCGCTCGGGGTTCTCAATGATGATCAGCGAAGCGTTGGGCACATCCACCCCCACCTCTATCACTGTAGTCGCCACCAGCAAATCCAGCTCACCGTTCTTGAACTGCGCCATGATCGCGGCTTTTTCCGCCGCCTTCAGGCGACCGTGAACCAGCCCTACGGACAGGTCCGGCAGGCGCTCGGTCAGTGCCTGCGCGGTCACCTCCGCCGCCTGACACTGCAGCGCCTCGGATTCCTCGATCAGGGTGCACACCCAATAGGCCTGACGTCCCTCCCGACAGGCATTGCGCACCCGCTCGATCACGTCTTCCCGGCGACTGTCCGGAATGGTCACGGTCTCGATCGGCTTACGGCCGGGCGGCAGTTCGTCAATTACCGAGGTATCCAGATCGGCGTATGCGCTCATGGCGAGGGTGCGGGGGATCGGTGTGGCGGTCATGATCAGCTGGTGGGGCGCCAGGGTGCCGCCTACGCCTTTTTCCCGCAACGCCAGGCGCTGGTGAACCCCGAAACGGTGCTGCTCGTCCACAATCACCAGCGCCAGACGGTTGAAAACCACCTCATCCTGGAATAGCGCATGGGTACCGATGGCCACACTGGCCTCGCCACTGCGGACCTGCTCCAGTGCCTCGCGACGGGCCTTGCCCTTGACCTTGCCGGACAACCATGCCAAACGGATGCCCAGAGGCTCCAGCCAGCTGCGAAAATTCTGGTAATGCTGCTCCGCCAGGATCTCCGTTGGCGCCATCAACGCCACCTGGGCGCCAGCCCCGATCGCCTGTAACGCGGCGAGCGCGGCCACCACCGTCTTGCCGGATCCCACGTCCCCCTGCACCAGCCGCAGCATCGGCAGTGGCTGGCTGAGATCCTGGCGAATGTCACGCACCACCTGCTGCTGGGCCCCGGTCAGGCGAAACGGCAGTTCTTCCAGAAACTGGTCAACCAGATCGCCGGTGGGCAGCAGCGGCAGGGCCTTGCGCGCCTGAATCTGTTCCCGCACCTGCAACAGGCTGAGCTGATGGGCGAGCAGCTCCTCCATCACCAGCCGTTGCTGCGCCGGATGCCGGCCTTCCATCAGCCGATGCACCGGTGCATTGGCCGGGGGCGCGTGCACCAGCTCGACCGCTTCGGTTATGCCCGGTAACTGATAATCCGCCAGCAACCCCGGCGGCAGCCAGTCATGAATGGGATAGCGTTTCAGGTAAGTCAGTGCCTGCTGGCACAGGGATCGGACCCGGGGCTGCTGAATGCCCTCGGTCAGGGGATAGACCGGCGTCAGCGTCGCCTGGCCTTCCGCAGGCATCGGCGGCGGGTTGGTCTGGTATTCCGGGTGATAGAACTCGTATCCGGCACGGCCGGGACGAACTTCGCCGAAACATCGCACCCGTGCGCCCTCGGTCAGCTGGTTTTTCTGGGCGGCGTTGAAATGGAAAAAACGCATCACCAGAAACCCGCTCTGATCTTTCAGGGTCACCTGCAGGCTGCGGCGGCGCCCCATCACCAGATCGGTTTTGACCACCTCCCCTTCCACCACACCGACATCACCGATGCGCAGATTGCCCATGGGCACAATCCGGGTACGGTCTTCATAACGGTGGGGCAAATGAAACAGCAGATCCTGCAGGGAGCGAATCCCGAGTTTTGCCAACCGGTCCGCCAGGGCGCTTCCTACGCCCTTCAACACGGTGACCGAAATGTCGTCCAGTGACGTCATGAGCGACCTCAGGCGTCCGTGGTCGCCGCCGGGGTATCGGTTTTCGCCTTCTCGATGACGCGACACTGGCTGGCC
>JAEPMM010000300.1 GCA_017643965.1 Marinobacter sp. | reverse complement strand
GGCATGGTGCCGCCCTGGCTGGCCGCCATCGGCATGTCGCTGAGCTCACTGGTGGTGGTGCTGAATGCGCTCAGGCTGGGTCGCACCAGGCCGCCTCACAAACAAAGCACGCAGGTGGTTGGCGCTCCGACCACCTCCTGATACCGTAACCGGAACATACTCCGATCCCCGAGGTTCACCATGGAAATTGTAATGATCCTGGTTCCCGTCATGCTGATTCTCGTGGCATTGGGCATGGTGCTGTTTTCCTGGGCCGTGAAAAATGGCCAGTACGATGATCTCGAAGGTCCCGCTCACCGGATACTGTTCGACGACGACAAGGACATGATCCCGGACGACGCCAAGCCGAGGGCCGAGCGCAAACCCAACGACGAAGCGCCGGAAACGGATGAAGCTCCGCACCACTGATGAGTGAAGGCCTCTACCTCAGTTATTCCAGTGCCTTTGTGATTGGTCTGCTGGGAAGCACGCACTGCCTGGGTATGTGTGGGGGAATCAGCGCGTCCTTGTCGATGGCGTTACCTGTGGGTAAGGGTTTCCGCATCCGCCAGACCCTGATGTTGCTCGGTTTCAACGCCGGCCGTATCGGCAGCTATGCACTGATCGCGGCGCTGGTGGCACTGCTCAGCACCTCCGCTGCGGCCCAGTGGAGTCAGTTGGCGCCGGTATTACGTACAGTGGCCGGTCTGCTGTTGATACTGATGGGGTTGTCGATGGCCCAGTGGTGGCAGGGCATCCGCTATATCGAACGGGTCGGCGCCCCGGTCTGGTCCCGGCTGTCGCCGCTGACCCGCCGCCTGCTGCCGATACAGCATTGATGGCAGGCGGTCGCTCTCGGGGGATTATGGGGCTGGCTCCCCTGCGGGCTGGTGTACAGCACTCTTGGCTGGGCGGCACTGCAACCGTCGGTGGGCAGCCCGGCCGCCACCATGGCGTTTTTCGGGCTCGGTACGCTGCCGTCAATGCTGGCGACCGGATACGATGCAACCTGGGTGCGCAAACTTCAGGGCAAAAAGCCGTTACGCCTGCTCACCGGAACGTTGTTGATCGCGTTCGGCATCTGGACCCTGCCCCTGGCGATGCTGTTCCATAACGGCCATGGCGGTTAGTCTCACCGGCACCTGACCGTGTACTCGTCAGATATTCAGCACGTCGAGCCGGCCAAAGTCCGCAGCCTCCGGCTCCGCCATGCTGACGGAGGACGCCTGCGCGCCGCCCGGGCGCTTGCCCTCGCGAAAATCGTAAAGGGTGTTGTCTGCCAGATGAGACGGCTCGACATTACACAGCGCACGAAACATGGTTTCCAGCCGACCGGGATGCTGCTTGTCCCAGCTCTGGAACATCTCCTTGATCACCTGACGCTGCAGATTTTCCTGGGACCCACACAAATTGCAGGGAATGATCGGGAATTCCCGCAACGCGGCGTAGCGGGCGATGTCCTTTTCGCGGCTGAACGCGAGCGGGCGGATGACGGTGTTGCGGCCGTCATCGCTGTGCAGCACCGGTGGCATCGACTTCAGCTTGCCACCGTAGAACATGTTCAGAAACAAGGTTTCCAGCAAATCGTCCCGGTGGTGGCCGAGAGCAATCTTGGTCACACCGTGCTCTTCTGCAAAATTATAGAGAATTCCGCGACGTAGACGGGAACAAAGACCGCAGGTGGTCTTCCCTTCCGGCACTTTTTCCTTAACAATACTGTACGTGTCCTTTTCGATGATGTGGTACTCGATACCCATGGCTTCCAGATATCGGGGTAACACGTCCTCGGGAAATCCCGGCTGTTTCTGATCCAGGTTTACAGCAATCAGCTCAAAGGATACCGGCGCGCTTTTCTGGAGATTCAGCAGGATGTCCAGCATGGCGTAGGAATCTTTGCCGCCGCTAAGGCAGCACATGACCTTGTCACCGGCTTCAATCATCGAAAATTCTGCTATGGCCTGACCGACTTCACGGCGCAGGCGTTTCTGCAGTTTGTTGAATTCCAGTTTTTGAAGGCGCTCTGCATCGGACATAAAAACACTACGTTCACAGGATTGGTGGGCACCGGATTATACGCGTGAGAAACACGCAGGGACAGGATAGCGACATGGATATGTTACAAAGCAAGGACGACACCCTCGGTAAACGGCAGTCCAACCGGATTCGCAACCGAAACGCCATTCTTCTGGCCGCCCGCGAGTGCTTTCGCGAGCGGGGCTACGACAACTCCACGATACGTGACATCGTTCGGAAAACCGGGCTGGCCGCAGGCACTTTCTACAATTATTTTTCCAGCAAACAGGACATCTTCGCCGCCCTGCTGACGGACTTTCTCAATCAGTTGAACCTGAATCTCACCCGCTACCGCAAGGCCGCCGGTAGCGGCGAGGACTTCATCCGCTCCGCCTACCTCGCCCTGTTCCGTGCCACGGCGAACGACCCTCTGGTGTATGAGCTGGCTCATCGAAACGATCATGCTATCCGTGAGCTGTTCGGCTCAGACATCCTCGGTCTGGCCATGTTGTCACTGGAAGAGGACGTGCGAGACGCCATCGACCGGGGGCTGTTGCCGGATGTCGATCAGGAATACCTCTGTGCGGCGTTCTTCGGGGTAGCCTATGAAATGAGCCTGCGTGTCGCAAAACGCTCCCATGCCGTGCCCGGGAACGCTGAACAGGAGGCACAGAACGCGGCACACTTCGCCGCCACGCTGTTCCTCGGCGGCCTCAGCCGACTGGACACCCTTTCCTAACGGCGGGCTCTGCCCTACCATGGCGTCATGAGCAACCCCATTCAGAGCAAGCCGACCCTCCCGGAACACCCGGCCTCGCCGGACAGTCCGTTGAATCCGGCACTGGATCTCCACATCGAGCACCTGCTGGTTGCGGTGGAGCATGAGCTACGCGGCTGCCCGGAAGGCATAAGCGAGCTGGGCCTGATCAAGCGCCTGCAGCGGCGTCCCTGGGAGTTGATTGGCAAGGTTGAGTTCAGCGAACCCGAGAAGCTCTATCCCGTGCATTTTCTGCTCTTCCATGCACTTTACCGGCTGCGGGATCAGCTGCTTGCCCGGGGTGAAACCCTGACCATTTCACCGTTGAATTTGCGGCTCCACGACTGTGCGGTGGTCGCGGGGTCCGGAACCGCGGGTCGCGTTGACGCCCTGCGGGCTTTTTACCTGGATCTGTCCCAGTATCAGCTCCCGGACGATCACATTCTGCAGATGATGGATAACTTCTGGCGTGGCCGGCCGCCGCATCGGCCCGGACGGCAGGCTCTGCTTGATGCCGCCTCGGTGTTGGGATTCCAACAGCTGCCCGACAGGTTCCCCGAGGTAAAACAGCGCTTCCGGCGCGCGGTCATGCAGGCGCACCCCGATCGGGGCGGTGACACGGACAGCATACAGAAGCTGAATCAGGCATTCGCCGTTCTCAAGGCGCATTTTCAATAAACCGGACGAGGACCGATTGATGGCAAGGCATACTCTATCTCTGGCATTCGGACTGCTGTTGACCCTGATCAGCCTGAACGTCAGAGCCGACCTGGTCGTACTTCAGTACCACCACATCAGCGACAGCACGCCACCGTCGACGAGCACTTCGGTGTCCCTGTTCGAGGGTCAGCTCGATATGATCGCCAGCCAGAAGCTTGAGGTGGTGGCGCTTCAGACCGCCACTGAAGCGGCTCTCAGGGGCGATTTGAGTGACCGGAAACAGGTCGCCATCACGTTTGACGATGCCTACGATTCGGTTTACGAAGAAGCCGCGCCCCTGCTGGAGCAACGGGATTACCCCTACACCATCTTCGTCAACACCGACGCTGTGGGCAGCCGCGGCTACATGACCTGGGAGCAACTGCGGGAACTGAATGAACAAGAACGGGTCACCATTGCCAACCACAGTCATGATCACGGCCACCTGGCGCGGCGGCCAGACGAGCGACAGGACGACTGGGATGCGCGGGTGGACAACAGCCTCGATAGGGCCCAGGTCATTCTGCAGGAAAAACTGGGGATCAATGTGCCCATGTTTGCCTATCCTTACGGCGAATCCGACAAAGATCTCGAGGCCAAGCTGTCCGACCGCGGCTGGATAGGCTTTGGCCAGCAATCCGGCGCCATCGGTGAAACGTCCGGCATCACTCGCCTGCCACGCTTTCCCATGGCCAATGCCTACGGCCAGCTTGGCAACCTGAAAGACAAGTTGCTGAGCCGGGCGCTTCCCGTCGATGCCAATGAGCTGCCAGCCGGGGTCGGGGCCGATAACCCACCGCCGCTGGAATTCCGGTTGCCCGACGCCCTGAGCGTCAACCGGCTGAGTTGTTTTGCGTCGGGACAGGGGCGCATCGAGATTGAGGAAGTGGGAGACAGTAGCGTTCGTATCACTGCACCGAAGGCTTTTGACAGCCGCCGGTTCCGATACAACTGCACCCACCCGGCCAATGATGGCAGCTACTTCTGGCTGTCGCAGCAGTGGCTGGACCTGGAGCAGCCGGAGGACTTAATCTAGAGTTCGCGGAGCTCGGTCAGTCTGAGCTCGCCGCGGATGATATGGGAAATGGCGCGGGGGCCCCGC
>JAEPMM010000238.1 GCA_017643965.1 Marinobacter sp. | reverse complement strand
TACTTCCAGCACTTTGTTCTGGAGAACCAGGACAAGATGAGTGAAACCGAACTGGCCCAGAAGCTTGGTATCAGCCGGAAGTCCCTGTGGGAACGCCGCCAGCGGCTTGGCATCCCCCGCAAGAAAGCTTCAGGAAACTGACCATGCAGCTGCGCCCGTCCCGATGCGCACCGGTCACCGCAGCCAAGGTGTGAACCTGCGCTCAGTTGTTACCTCCTGTTCCGTAAGGTAACACTCCCGAGCCACAAATTGAGATCGGAGTAACACTTAAGGCCTATACGGGGTAACACTTATGAATCACTTTTTCTTAACGTCCTGTTAATAAACGATTTATTAAAACTGGCACACGCCCTGCACCCTATTTAGCACACAACAACAAAAACAAGAGTGACAACGCAGCGTCAAAACAAAAACAAAAAGCTGCAGGAAAACGTTCAGCAACAAAAACAACAACAGAACGTGAGCGAACTGAGTGTTTTGGGTACTGTGCTTTTTAGGGGTCCCTTGGCACGAGCGAGTTGTAGATGTGGAGAAGAATCGTCTTCCAGGCGACACTACATGTACCCGTAACTTGCCCGCTGCTTCTGACCGCTCTGTGTTTTCAAAGCCTTCCGTTTGCACTACTGACATCTCCAAATTTGGGGAGACGCAGTGGGGTACAAAAACGAAGAAAAATCCCGGCAAAAACAAAAACAATGCAGATCGTCAACGCTTTCAGGGCGGGTTCGTGAAAACGAATCCGCCTTTTGATTATCTGGGGTACTGAACCATGCGTAACACTGTCCTGCCCTGTGCAGACCGTCGTTTTTCCCATCCATTCTGTCGCAAACGTGTGCAAATCCTGCCCAAACCGTTAAACTCTCGTTTTTGCTCATGCACTAACGGAATTCAATGCCTAAATCAATCTCTTCTCTCTTCGAGCAGTCGGTCGTAAAACTCCGCTCTCTTATGCCCGGTAACGGAAAGCAAAAGCAGCGCCCCTACATGCGGCGGGAAATTCCCCGGGATCAGCACACGGTATCGCGCACGGCCATCAGCGAGCCGGCCAAGAAAGTGCTGCACCGGCTGAACAAGTCCGGCTTTGACGCCTACCTGGTGGGTGGCGGGGTGCGGGATATTCTACTGGGTGGTCAGCCAAAAGATTTTGATATCGCCACCAATGCCACGCCGGAAGAGGTGCATGACCTGTTCCGCAATTCGCGTCTGATTGGCCGCCGCTTCCGCATCGTGCACGTCGTCTTCGGACGCGAGATCATCGAAGTCACCACCTTCCGCGGCAATGCCGTTGAAGCGGACGATGACACCGAAGACGACGATCGTCGCACCAGCGAGCACGGCCTGTTGCTGCGGGACAACGTTTACGGCTCCATGGAAGAGGACGCCCTGCGTCGCG
This sequence comes from Marinobacter sp., assembly GCA_017643965.1. GTDB lineage: Bacteria > Pseudomonadota > Gammaproteobacteria > Pseudomonadales > Oleiphilaceae > Marinobacter. The sequence goes on along the minus strand of JAEPMM010000238.1, from coordinate 4,238 downwards.
ATTTTACGGTGAACGCGCTTTATTACTGCATTCGCGATTTTACGGTAATCGACTTCGCGGACGGCATCGAAGACCTGAAAAACCGCCAGATCCGACTGATCGGTGACCCCGAGACCCGTTACCGTGAAGACCCGGTGCGCATGCTGCGGGCGGTGCGCTTTGCCGCCAAGCTCGGCTTCGACATCGAGGAAGACACCGAAGAGCCCATCCGGGAACTCGCGCCACTGCTGACCCACATCCCCCCTGCCCGCCTGTTCGACGAGGTTCTGAAACTGTTCTCGGCGGGTTACGGTGAGGCGACCTACGATCTGCTGCGCGAATACAACCTGCTGGCTCCGCTGTTTCCGGAGACGGTCCGTGCCCTGAATGCCGGCGAGCCCGATGAACTGATCCGCCAGGCCCTGCGCAACACCGACGCCCGCATCGCCCAGGGCAAATCCGTCACCCCCTACTTCCTGTTTGCAGCCATGCTGTGGCCGGCGCTGCAATCCGAGTGGCGTCGCCGCCAGGACAATGGTGATCCGGTACAGCCGGCACTGCACGGTGCCATTGCCAAGGTGATCGGACGCCAGGTGCAGGCTACCTCCATCCCGAAGCGGTTCTCCGGACCCATGAAGGAAATCTGGGAGCTGCAGATGCGCCTGCCCCGGCGCCAGGGAAAACGCGCTTTCCTGACCATGTCGCACCCGCGCTTCCGGGCCGCCTACGATTTCCTGCTGGTGCGGGAATCGGCCGGTGAAATCGAGCCGGGCCTGGGCCAGTGGTGGACAGATTTTCAGGCCACCGACGAACGCGGCCAGGAGCGCATGCTCAGCGAGCTCAGCACGGACGCCCCTAAGAAGCGCCGGCGCAAACGCAAGCCCGCCACCCGGAGCTGACGACACCGATGACCGACGCCTTCATCGGTCTGGGCAGCAACCTCGCAGACCCGACCGCGCAACTGGCCCTCGCCATGGCTGAACTGGCAGGCCTGCCCCGGACATCGCTTGTCGCGCAATCGGCGTTCTACTGCAGCCGCCCTGTCGGCCCCCAGGATCAGCCCGATTTTGTCAACGGCGCGGCGTGGCTGAGCACCGAGCTCGGCGCGCTTGAATTACTGGATCACCTGCAACGGATCGAGCTTCATCACGGGCGCGAGCGCAAACAGCACTGGGGGCCGAGAACGCTCGATCTGGATCTGTTGTTGTTTGGCACGGAGACCATTCACAACGATCGCCTTACGGTTCCACACCGCGAGCTGCCGAACCGGGATTTCGTGCTCCAGCCGTTGCTTGATCTGAACGCCGATCTCACTCTGCCAGACGGGCGCAGCGTTGCCGCCCTCCGCCAGCACTGCCCGGACAACCACCTGCGGTTGCTGCCGCCGCTTCCGCGGGAGCATCAGCCGCCCTGCTGAGCGCCCGGCTTCATGCTACTATTGCCTCAGCGACACCCACCGGATTACCCTTAACGTCTGAACGCCGGCAGACCCCGGCACAGTCTTGGCCCATCCACCCACAAGGCAAGGATTCTATGGCTGTAACCATCAATACCCTGCGGGAATACAAGCAGAAGGGCGAAGCGTTTGCGGCCCTGACCTCCTACGACGCCACCTTCGCACAGATTGTCAGCGAGGCCGGTGTTGACGTCATCCTCATTGGCGATTCCCTCGGTATGGTTCTGCAGGGGCACGACAGCACCCTGCCGGTCACCATGGACCAGATGGTCTACCACGTCAGCGCAGTGGCCAAGGGTAATCGTGGCGCATTAGTCATGGCCGACATGCCATTCATGAGTTACGGCACCACCGAGGCAGCCCTGGAAAATGCCGCCGAGCTGATGCGGGCGGGCGCTCACATGGTAAAGCTTGAGGGCACTGACTGGATGACCGACACCATTGCCGCCCTGAGTGAGCGTGGCGTGCCGGTGTGCGCGCACCTTGGCCTGACCCCCCAGTTCGTCAACAAGTTCGGCGGCTACAAGGTACAGGGGCGCGATGAAAAAGCCGCCGAGATGATGATCGAGCATGCCTGCGAGCTGGAAGCGGCCGGAGCGGACATCATCCTGCTGGAGTGTGTGCCCGCGCCACTGGCCGCGCGCATCACCCAGGCGGTGAAAGCACCGGTGATCGGCATCGGTGCCGGCGCGGATACCGATGGTCAGGTTCTGGTACTGCATGACATGCTGGGGGTAACGACCGGGCGCAAGCCGCGCTTCGTCAAGAATTTCCTGGCGGAAGCCGAGTCCATCCAGGGCGCCATCACCGCCTATGTCGATGCGGTCCGCGACCGCTCATTCCCCGCCGAGGAGCACACGTTCAAAGCATGAGAACCGTCAACTCCCTGAAAGAACTGCGTACCATGCTTCGCGGCTATCGCCGCGAGGGCAAAACCATCGGCCTGGTACCCACCATGGGCAACCTGCACGAGGGCCATGTCTCGCTGGTCCGCAAAGCCAGCGAGGCGGCGGACGTGGTCGTCACCAGCATTTTCGTCAACCCGATGCAGTTTGGCGCCAGCGAGGACCTCGACACCTATCCCCGCACCCTGGAAGAGGATCAACGTCAGCTCGAAGCCGCGGGTAACACCCTGGTGTTTGCGCCCGGTGTCGAGGAAATCTATCCCCAGGGCCTGGTGAAGCAGACCAAAGTGGTGGTGCCGGAAGTCAGCGACGGCCACTGCGGCGCCAGCCGGCCGGGGCACTTCGAGGGTGTGGCCACGGTGGTCACCATGCTGTTCAACATGGTGCAGCCGGACATTGCCGTATTCGGCGAGAAGGATTTCCAGCAGCTTGCCGTCATCCGCAAGCTGGTGCGGGACCTGATGATCCCGGTCGAAGTGATTGGCGCCCCGACCGTTCGCGAGGAGGACGGCCTGGCCAAAAGCTCTCGCAACGGCTACCTGAGTGAGTCCGAACGCGCCACCGCACCGGTGGTTTATCGCACCCTTCAGGACAGTGCCCGTAAGCTTGGCGAGGGCCGCACCGACTTCAACGCCATTGAGCGCGAAGCCAACGAGACGCTCACCGCGGCCGGCCTGCGCCCCGATTACTTCAACATCGTCAACAGCGAAACCCTGAAACCGGCAGCGGCCGGTGACGGCGAGCTGACTCTGCTGGTAGCCGCGTTCCTCGGCACCACGCGACTGATCGATAATCTGTCAGTGACACGCTGACCGCACCAGACCGAAAGGACTCCCCCATGGCCCCAGACCCCGCCTCTCTCGCCGCCTCACTCACCTCCCGCCCCGAGTGGCGGACGCTGGCCGAGCTGCAGCAGGGGCTCACGCTCCACATGCGGGAGTTGTTTCAACGGGATCCGCAGCGGGCACAGCGCTACTATGCGGAGGGCGCCGGGCTGGCGCTGGATTTCTCCAAGAATCGCCTTACCGACGAGGTGCTGCACGCGCTGATGGACCTGGCCCGGAGCTGTGGCCTCGCCGAGCGCACGGAAGCCATGTTCCGCGGTGAACACGTCAACGTGACCGAAAACCGCCCGGCGCTGCACACTGCCCTGAGAAACACCGGCGGTGACCCGGTTGAGGTTGATGGCCAGAACGTCATGCCCGAGATCGAGGCCACCCTGGCGCGGATGGAAGCCTTCACCGGCGAGGTGCTCAGCGGCCGGCGCAGCGGGTTTACCGGCAAACCGTTCAGCGATGTGGTGAGCATCGGCATCGGCGGCTCCTATCTGGGGCCGAAACTGGCCATCGAGGCGCTTCGCCCCTACCACACCGGTCAGCTCAGACCTCACTTCGTGGCCAATATTGACGGCACCGACATTGCCGAGGTGCTGGCCCGGCTCAATCCGGAGACCACCCTGTTTCTGGTGCAATCCAAATCCTTCCGCACCCAGGAAACCCTGGAGAACAGCCGCGTCGCACGGGACTGGTTTCTGGCCAACGGCGGCAATGAGGATGCCGTGCCCAAACATTTCGCCGCCGTCAGTGCCAACCCGGCCGACGCAGCCCAGTTCGGCATCACACCGGACAACGTCTTCCCCATGTGGGACTGGGTCGGCGGTCGTTACTCGCTGTGGTCGGCGATTGGCCTGCCCATTGCGCTGGTGGTGGGCATGGATCATTTCCGCGCCTTGCTGGCCGGCGCCCACGCCATGGACAAGCACTTCCGGCACACACCGCTGGAATACAACCTGCCCGTTCTGATGGCCATGCTCGGCGTCTGGTACAGTAATTTCTGGGGCGCGGAAACCCACGCCATTCTGCCCTATGACCACTACCTGGAAAGCCTGCCGGCGCATC
>JAEPMM010000241.1 GCA_017643965.1 Marinobacter sp. | reverse complement strand
GCCGGGCCCGCTCGACGAGCAGCGGCGTGCGGCCCAGCGTATGGGCAACCGACCAGCCCATGTAGGCGGCGATGATCAGAGCGAGCAGCAACGATGCCAATGGACCAGAGAAGCCCATCAGATAGCGAAGCAAAAAATTGGACAGGAAAAACAACACGATGCCGCTGACCGCGATCAGAGTCATGCGTGTGATCTGAGGATTTTCCATGGGGCGGCTAAACCTTTACTCGAATTGGGCCCGGAAGAACGACGCGCATCCATCCTGTGTGCCACTAACTTAAAGAATACCGGCGGATAACACAATTTTGCCGGCGCCTTCTCCGCCCTCCCTGGCCATTTCCACCCCGCTGCCCCGTGACTGACGCCTTACCCTGACCCTGCTATCATGCGCTCAACAGCAGACACACCTCACCTTTCAACCGTTACAGGACACCCATGGCCGCCGGAACCTCCACCCGTCTCAACAAATACATCAGCGAAAGCGGTATGTGCTCGCGGCGGGAAGCAGACCGGTACATCGAGCAAGGCAATGTTTACATCAACGGTAAGCGCGCCACGGTGGGAGATCAGGTACTACCGGGCGATACCGTCAAGGTTAACGGCCAGGTTATTGAGCCGCGAGCTGAAGACGAACTGGTGTTCATTGCACTGAACAAGCCCGTGGGCATTGTCAGCACCACCGACAGTGCGGAAAAACACAATATCCAGCGGTTCGTGGGCCACAGCGAGCGGATATTCCCGATCGGGCGGCTGGATAAGGACTCCCAGGGGCTTATTTTCATGACCAGCAATGGGGACCTGGTCAACAAGATCCTGCGGGCGGGCAACAATCACGAAAAGGAGTACCTGGTCACCGTTGATAAACCGGTCACCAAAACGTTTATTCAGGGCATGGCGAACGGAGTGCCGATCCTCGGCACCGTGACCAAAAAGTGCAAGGTTTATCAGGAATCGCGGTTTGTTTTCCGCATCACGCTGGTTCAGGGGCTGAACCGCCAGATTCGCCGGATGTGCGAACACTTCGGCTACGAAGTGACCAGGCTGGAGCGGGTCCGCATCATGAACGTCAGCCTGAAGGGGCTGCCGGTCGGGCAATGGCGGGATCTGACCCGGAAAGAACTGGCGGAACTGTTCGACGCCATCCGCGATTCGTCATCGGAAGCGCCGCCCGCTGCGAGAAAAACCGGCCCCCGAACGGACACGGGCGCTACCCGGAAATCCCCCGGGAAAAGCGCCGGCGCACCATCCAAACCCGCCAGAAACAAGAAATCTGGCAACAGGGACACTGCCAGGCCTGGAAAACGCTCCAAACAGGCCAAACCCAAACAACGCAGCGTCAAGCGTTGATCTGGGGCAGAGCAAAATCCGTCCTCGAAGACTACACTGTTGAGGTATGCTATGAGCCAGGATTAATTTGCCGAGCCAGGCCCATCTGAATCGGTCAATTTCCTGCTGTAAACACAGTGATGAGGACGCACCGGTGAATGATCATACCCATGGCCTGAGTGAGTGGTTCGACCTGACCTTTATGGGGCATGGCCATTGCTACTTGTGGCGTCCCGATCTCGTTTTGCTCCATTCGATTTCCGATACGTTGATCGCTGCAGCCTATTTCACGATTCCGGTTGCACTGTATGTTCTGATGGTCAAACGAAAAGATCTGGAATACCAGTGGATGTTCGTTCTGTTCGCGATGTTCATCTTCGCCTGCGGCACCACGCATCTGCTTTCGGTGTGGAACATTTGGCACGGCGATTATTACATTTCCGGCGCCATAAAGGCCCTGACCGCCATTGTATCCATCCTTACTGCTATTCTGATCTGGCCGCTGATTCCCAAGGCGCTCGCCCTGCCCCGCCCGATGCAGCTCCAGCAAGCAAACCTCGACTTACAGTCTGAGGTCAATCTGCGGAAAATCTCTGAAGGCAACCTTCTGACCGCACGCAATGAGCTCCAGAACCACGTCAAGCAGCTGCTTGAAACGAAGAAACAACTCGAAACGGAAATTGCTTACCGCCGCGCCGCGGAGGAGAAAGAAAAGGCCAAATCCCTTGCCCTGGAGCGGTCAAATGAGGATCTGGAACAGTTTGCTTTCATCGCCTCTCACGACCTCAGGGAACCGCTGAGAAAGCTGATGTCATTCACCCAGCTGCTTTCATCCGGCCGTTATGGCAGCTTCGATGAAAAAGGACAACAGTTTGTTGCGTACATCCGGGACGCGGCCGAGCGCATGGAAGCCCTGATCAACAGCCTGCTCGCCTACAGCCGGGTCACCACACAAAGCAGTGATCTGGAAGAAGTCTCTTTTGCGGAACTGACCCGGGAAACCGAGCGAGACCTTCAACTCAGAATTGAGGAATGCGACGCCCGGATCGAAAAGGACATCGAGGGCTCGGTGATGGGCAACCGCTCCCAGCTGCGACAGGTGGTGCAGAACCTCATCGGCAATGCGATCAAATACCGGGCTCCGGATAAAGCGCCGGTCATCCGGATCACCGGCGCCCCGATCTCGGAACAGACCTACCGATTGACCGTGGCCGATAACGGCATCGGTTTTGATCCGCAGTACAAGGACCAGATTTTCGAGGTTTTCAAACGTCTCCATGGGCGGGACGAGTACGAGGGTACCGGCATGGGGCTGGCTATCTGCAAGAAGGTTATTGAACGGCATGGAGGCTCCATCACCGCAACGAGCAAGGTCGGCGAAGGATCAACGTTCCAGATCGATCTTCCCGTCCATCACATGAGGCAGTTCTCCGCATGAGACCCATCACGATTCTAATGGCCGATGACGATCCTCTGGATCGCATGCTGACCCAGGAAGCCTTCGAGGAGAGCAAATCCATTAATCCACTGTATTTCGTGGAGAATGGCGAGGAGCTGCTGAAATACCTGCGCCGCCATCCGCCCTACAACGCAGAAGAACACCCGTTTCCGGATCTGATACTGCTTGATCTGAACATGCCGAAAATGGATGGTCGGGACTGCCTGGTCGCCATCAAAAAAGACCCGGCGCTGAAGCATGTGCCGATCATTGTTCTGACCACCTCGAACCGCGAAGAAGAAGTGTTCCGTAGCTACGACCTCGGCGCCAGTTCCTTCATCTCGAAGCCGGTCGATTTTGAAAAATTAGTCAGCCAGATACGAATCTTCAACAGTTACTGGTGTTCCATCGTGGAGTTGCCTGATGCCAGCGAACACTGAATTCAACGTTGTCGTCATCGAGGATGACAGTGCCGACTTTCTCATTCTGGAAAGCCTGCTGCTGGCTTCCCAGCGCTTCCGTTTTCGACTCACTCATGTGAAAAGCTTTCAGGAAGCCCAGCAGTATCTGACCAATCCCGCCCACGACATTTTCCTGCTGGACTATTTTCTCGGGGCGGATACCGCCATCGACTTCCTGAAAGAGGCGTCGCTGCTGCACATTCCGCAGCCGGTTGTGGTGCTGACCGGTGCTGATTCCGGACGCATTGACGACGAAGTGATCAACCTTGGCGCGGCCGACTTTTTGCCGAAGAATGAGCTGTCCACCTCACTGCTGGAACGCACCATTCACCATGCCATCGAACATAAACGCGCGGAAATCAATCTGGAGCGTCTGGCCAAACGCGACCCCCTGACCGGGCTCGGCAACCGCCTGCTGTTCGAGGAAATGCTGGAGGCCTCTCTGGCCCGGGCCAAACGCAAAAAGGGCAAGCTGGCGGTACTGTTCCTCGATCTTGATCGTTTCAAGGAAATCAACGATTCCCTTGGCCACCCGACCGGTGACCTTTTGCTTACCCTGATTGCCGACCGCATCCGCAAGGTGATCCGCAGCTCGGATTTTGCCGCCAGAATTGGCGGCGACGAATTCACCATCCTGGTCGACGAAATCCACGACTACGAGGACGCGGCCCTGGTGGCCACCAAGCTGCTTGAGGCCATCGCGCCCCCCACGGCGATCCGCGGACACGAGATCAACATCTCCGCCAGTATCGGCATTGCGCTGTACCCGGAAAACGGGAAAACGCCGATCAAGCTGATGCAGAAGGCCGACATTGCGCTCTATGAGGCCAAACGGCACGGCATCAACCGGCTACAGTGTTTTACTGCGCGGCTGCAAACCGAGCTTGAGAAAAACATCAAACTTGAGAAAGGGTTGCGGCGGGCACTGGAGCACAACGAATGCGAGCTCTATCTGCAGCCCAAGTGGAACCTCGCCGACCGGACCATTATCGGATTCGAAGCCCTGTTGCGCTGGATCGAGGACGAAGGTGGCGTAAAACGCTTCGTATCCCCGGCCGAGTTCATTCCCATCGCCGAGAAAACCGGCCTGATCATCCCGCTCGGAGCCTGGGTGATCGAGCAAACCTGCCAGTTGCTGAAAGATTGGGAAGCGCGCGGCATTACCCAGTTTCCGATTGCCATCAACGTATCCCCGGTGCAGCTCAAGCCCGGCAACTTCGGTGCGTCGGTCAAGGCCGTGCTCGACAGGGAGGGCATACCATCAAGATTGCTTGAAATCGAGCTGACCGAAGAAACCATGGTGGACATCAATTCGGAAGACGATAACGCCCTGGAAGAGCTCGAGCAGATCCGATCAACCGGTGCCAAGATCTACATAGACGATTTCGGCACCGGGTATTCGTCGCTGAAATACCTGAAGCATTTCCCGGCTGATTATCTGAAAATCGACAAGAGCTTTGTCTCCGTCGATGGCATGGACTCCCTGGCTGAACCGGCCATTTGCCGCGCCATCGTGACCATGGCCGAATCCCTGGGGATGCAGGTGATTGCCGAGGGCATTGAAACCGAAGAGCAACTGGCGGCCCTCGCCGCGATCCAGTGCAGCATGGGGCAAGGTTACCTGATTGCCAAGCCCATGCCGGCAGAGCAGGCTCTGCAGCTGGCACTGGGCCAGCAGGGCCGGAGCCCCGAACTCTCCGGGCAGCTGTCGTCGTCAGGGGGGCGGAATCACCAATGAACATGCCCGCTGATCCGCGAAATGAGAGACAGATTGAACCCCGCTCGCCATCGAGACCGTTCAGGATCGCGCTTCTGGCGCCCCGGGAGGAAGAACGGGAGGAACTCTGCGACGCGCTGCAGGTCAACGGCATGGGCCACGAACTCATGGTTTTCAATGACGCAGACCAGTTGTTCGAGGTCATTGAAGCGGCCAGCATTAGCCGGGGTACCCGAAACGGCGGCCTCCCGAACCTGCTGATGATCGCCGCGGCGACCGGCACGCGATCAACCACCGACATCCTTGCGCGCATCAAGGCCACTGCTACCATCAAGGCCATTCCGGTGATTGTCTTCTGTCCTCGCGATGTGGCGTCTAGCACACCACAGCTTTACCAGCTGGGCGCGGCTTCAGTGATTCGCATGCCGCTTCAGTTCAACGGCCTGATCGAAATCATCCGCGTGATGGAAGACTACTGGTTCAAGGTCGCATCACCGCCCCTGATCTGACCGGCGGATCGGGGATGGGGTGTTCGCACCTAGAGCGTCCGGACAATACGCGCGTGGTGGCGCTGAAGCTCGGTGGTCACCGCCTTGAGTTGTTCACTGCTGCGAGCGTGAACGGTCAGCACGTGCTCTCCCTTTTTGAG
>JAEPMM010000337.1 GCA_017643965.1 Marinobacter sp. | reverse complement strand
GCCCATTTTCGGCAACTTCCAGCTTATGGCACAGCAGCGCCGGATAGCCCAGCTTCTTCATCAGCGGCATGGCAAATTCGTAAAAGGTGTCAGACAGAATCACCACCTGAAACCGCTCTCGCAGCCAGTCGAGGAATTCCCTGGCACCGGGCAGCGGGTCCAGCTCTCCGATCACTTCCTGAATCTGTGGCAGGCCATAACCGTGTTCGTCCAGCAGCCGAAGACGCTGCTTCATCAGCACGTCGTAGTCGGGAATGTCGCGGGTGGTTGCCCTCAGTTCCTCAATGCCGGTTTTTTCTGCAAACGCGATCCAGATTTCCGGGATCAGTACGCCTTCGAGGTCAAGACACGCGAGTTCCACAGTGTTCTCCTGCTAATCAAGTCAGTCGTTACAGCGCCGGTGGGCAGCGCAGCGGGTAGTCGGCCCGTATGATAAGAAAATACGCCGCCGAATGCATCGTACATCTTGCCCGCTATAAGGTTATACAACCAGATTCCTTCAGGCCGGCCGCGGTTAATGGTAGATTTATCACACATTTATCACGGACAACCCTTTTCATGACTGATATTGCATCGTTACAGCAGGAACTGAACGGCCAAAGCCCGCGAGCTATTCTGAAAGCGGCCCTGGCCAGATTCGATAACATTGCGATCTCGTTCAGCGGCGCCGAGGATGTGGCGCTGATTGAAATGGCCCACAAGCTGACAGACAACCTGCAGGTTTTCACCCTCGACACCGGCCGGCTGCATCCGGAAACCTACGAGTTTGTCGAGAAAGTGCGCCAGCATTACGGCATTCAGATAGAGGTGCTGTTTCCGGATGCCACCGAGGTACAGGAGCTGGTGAATGGCAAGGGGCTGTTCAGCTTCTATGAGGATGGTCATAGCGAGTGCTGTGGCATCCGCAAGGTCAACCCGCTGAGACGTAAGTTGGCTACGGTGGATGCCTGGATCACCGGGCAGCGCAAAGACCAGAGTCCCGATACCCGCAACGAGGTACCGGTGGTGCAGGTCGACAGCGCCTTTTCCAGTGATAGCCGTCAGTTGATCAAGTTCAACCCGCTCGCTAACTGGACCTCAAAAGAGGTATGGGATTACATCCGGATGTCCGAGGTGCCCTACAACGCTCTGCACGAAAAGGGGTTTATCAGCATTGGTTGCCAACCCTGCACACGACCGGTCCTGCCGGGCCAGCATGAGCGGGAAGGACGCTGGTGGTGGGAAGAGGCCACAAAGAAGGAGTGTGGCCTGCACGCGGGTAACCTGATCGCCAGTGACAATCAGTAAGTCGGCAGATTCACGTCCTTGAACAACTCTTCGATTTCCGAGCGGCTGCCCTGATGCGCGACCGCCTCATCGACACTGTCCTTGGTGAGATGAGGCGCGAAGCGCTGGATAAAGTCGTACATATAGCCCCGCAGGAAGGTGCCCTTGCGGAAACCGATGCGGGTTACGCTGGGACGGAACAGCTTGCGGGCATCCAGCGCGACCAGATCGGTATCCACGTTTTCATCAAATGCCATGCTAGCGATGATGCCAACACCCAGGCCCAGACGGACGTAGGTTTTGATGACATCGGCGTCTGCGGCCGTAAAGACCACTTTCGGGGTCAACCCCTGTGACTGGAACGCCTCGTCCAGTTTGGAGCGGCCGGTAAAACCGAACACATAGGTCACCAGCGGGTATTTGGCGAGTTCCGGCAGCGTCAGTTCAGAGAGCGCCGCCAGGGGGTGATTCCTCGGCACAATAACGCTGCGGTTCCATCGGTAGCAGGGCATCATGATCAGGTCGTTGAACAGCTCCATGGCCTCCGTGGCAATGGCAAAATCCACTGCGCCATTGGCCGCCATTTCCGAAATCTGCATGGGTGTGCCCTGGTGCATGTGCAGAGATACGTCGGGGTAGGCTTCGATGAATCCGCTGATCACCGGTGGCAGCGCATAACGGGCCTGGGTATGGGTAGTGGCGATACTCAGATCGCCCTTGCGCTGATTGCTGAATTCCTGGGCAATCTTCTTGATGCCCTCGACCCGACGGAGAATCTCTCCCGCCTCCCGAATGATGATCTCACCCCCGGGCGTGATGCGGGTGAGGTGCTTGCCGCTGCGCGCGAACACCTCAAGGCCCAGCTCGTCCTCGAGCAAACGGATCTGTTTGGAGATACCCGGCTGTGAGGTGAAAAGGCTCTGGGCGGTTGCCGATACATTGAGATCGTGGTGTGCCACTTCCCAGATATAGCGCAACTGTTGTAATTTCATCGACCCTGTCGCTCCCCTGAACGCCCGCAAATGTCGGGCTGCGTGTGCTCTGTTCCTGCAGCCCTGCCGTTGAGGAACAGAATACGCATAACAATGGTATTTTTCATTCTTTTTGAGTATACAAAACCTGTCTCAGTCAGTTTAGACCAAAAATCGAATAACGCCGCATCGCTAATGACGTTTTTGCAGCTCTCTCCCTTGACTTCAGTGTGACAAAGCACACAATCCGGTATCGACACTCCAAGCGCATTCAGGGAAAAGATGCTTCTCACCACCAAGTTCCTCAGACCCTCCTCCGACCCCCGCGCCGTGCGGCGGGAGCGGTTGTACGGTCTGTTGCAGCCGGGGGCGCCCAAGCGTCTCAACCTTGTGGTCGCGCCGGCCGGTTTTGGTAAAACCACCCTGGCCAGCCAGTGGTGCGCACAACTGGGGTCTTCTACCGCCTGGCTGTCCCTTGATGAGCATGACAACGAGCCCAGGCGATTCTGGCAGTATATGGCCGGTGCCTTCGAACACAGCGGGCTGGCAGGCATCGACACCTGCCGTCAACAACTCAGTCACTGCTCGCTCCAGGAACTTGAGGGCCCGATCACGGCCCTGATCAACGCCCTGTCCAGCGACGGTACCAACTGGTCACTGGTTCTGGACGACTTCCACTTCATCCGGAATCCGGACATTCAGCGCCAGCTGGCCTACTTCGTGGATTACCTCCCGCCCGGGGTCACCCTGACTCTCGCCTCGCGAACCGAACCCTCCTTACCGCTTGCGCGTTGGCGGGTCCGACGCTGGGTTGAAGACGTTCACCCCGCTCTGCTCGCCTTCTCCGAGGACGAGTGCCGGCATTTCTTCAGGGAAACCATGGCGATGGAGGTGTCCGAACTCGACATCCGTCATATTCTTCAAAAAACTGAAGGCTGGGTGGCTGCCATGCAGCTCTCCGCGCTGACCGGGGCGACGAACGCCAGCACCTCGCCCGCTGCCTCCGCCATCTCGGTCGACGTGGACGAACGCCGCATCAACGATTACGTGCTCACCGAGGTCCTCGAGCAACAGCCACAGGCAATCCGGGACTTCCTGACCAGCACCGCCTGTTGTCCGCGCCTGTGTGCGTCGTTGTGTGACAGCGTGCGCGACGCATCCGACAGCCAGACGATGCTTGAGCAGTTGCTGCGCCAGAACCTGTTTCTGATCCCGCTGGACACCAGAAATCACTGGTTCCGCTACCACGACCTGTTCCGGGATGCCCTGCTGCAACGGGCGTGGGCACGCGAACCGGAATCGGCCCGCCTGCACTGGCAGCGGGCCGTGGAGTGGCTGCTGACCCACGATCACGTTCAGGAGGGCATCGCCCAGATCGTTCGGCAACAGGACTGGACCTGGCTGGCACAGGTTCTTGCTGAACACGGCAATAACCTGATCCATGGCGGGTATCACCTGCCCGTGCTGCAATGGCTGGATGCCTTGCCCGTGGCGACCGTGGACGACAGCCCGCAATTGCAGATGCTGCGAATCTGGTCACTGTTTTTTGCCAACCGGGTGGACGTGCTGGAGCCTCTGCTGTCAGATCTGGAAGACATGCTCGATCGCCGGGTGGCAGACTCCCACCCGGATGCGGAGGGTGCCCTGGGCCTGCAGAGTGAAATCTCGCTGATTCGCTCCTACCTTGCCCGCACCCGCAGCGATGAGAAAAGCGCATCAGACCTCACCCGACAGGTGCTCCGAGACATCGACCACACCCGTATTCCACTGAAATCGGTAACCTACTACGGTGTG
>JAEPMM010000440.1 GCA_017643965.1 Marinobacter sp. | reverse complement strand
GCACCGAGCCGTTGGTGATGACGATGGTCGGCACCGGGTTGTCCGCAGCCGCGTGTTTTGGCACCCGGACCGTACCCGACAACCGGGCGCACTCCCGATCATAAAATACCACATCGGTAACGTCCGCTTCGTTCTGGTAGAAACCCTTCCCATCTGGCCCGCTGGCTTCTGGGTAGCGGTACGGATCGCCCGTACAGGGCAAGCCATAGGTCGCGCACAAGGGTGAAAGCGGGGTGTTGAGAGACAGGGACAGCAGCCAGGACGAGTCCAGGATGGAGCGCTGCACCAGATCCTCAATGTTGAACAGGGTTTGTTCCAGATACCGGCGCTGAAACGGGACGGAGACCTGTTCCGTTAGTGCCTCCAGGGTTTTTGCGTAGTTGGTGGCCTCACAATCGCCCCAAGCGGCACTTGGGGCGCTGGCGTCATCACAACGAGTGTCGAGGTTTTTCAGTTGAGTGGGCACCAGTCGCTGGGGTCTGGGTGAATCATCCGGCGCAACGGCTTCGTCTCCCATTACTGCCTGCGGCGGGCTCGGAGCCTCTGCCGTGGACGAAGAAGACGAACCGCCACACCCCGCCAAAGCCAACGCTGGCAGTAACAAAGCCCACTGTTTCATGCCTACACCCCTTGAATTCTTATCATCTGATCCTGCGCACAGGATAAAGCTCTTGAAGCGGGCGGCCTTTGTCCCAAGTGGTCAGAGTGATCATTATTTGGGTCAAGTGGCATCAGATAACCGGTTGCAGCACCTGGGGTTGTCACTGCAACACACTCAGTTAAGCTGGTGGGAATTCACCCAGTGAGGTAGCTCGCAACTATGGGACAACTCTCCGAAACAATCAGCAGTAGCCTACCGACCATTCCTTCACTCGACCCTGAACGCGTCTCGTTGATCGAGCAAGCGGGGTTAACGGTCAAACAGCTGGAACCTCTCGGCGTTGAAGTCTACGGGGCCGATGTTCGCGCCGGGCTCCCCAAACCTGTAATAGAGGCGCTGGAAGTGGAGATGGCGAATCGGGGATTCATCGTCTTCAAGCAGCAAACCGATCTGTCGGCCGAGGAGCTGGTTGAGGTCAGCAAATGGTGGGGCGCTCACGAGATCCACTCAACCCACGGCGTCCACCCTGCAACACCCGGTCGAAACAGGCACATCTTCCGCTGCTCCAATGACAGCCGCCACGGCATTCTGGGTGTGGGTCCTCAGTGGCATAACGATGGCAGTTTCGAAGCCGCCACGTTTTCGCACTCCGCGTACTACATGGCTCGCGCGCCGGAACAGGGGGGCGGCACGCACTTCGCGCACCAGGGCGCCGCCTTTGACGCGCTGCCCGAGGACAAGCAGGCATTCTGGGAGCGTCTTGTGTCCGTGAATTCCGCGTCCAGCGTGACGCATCCCGTCGTCCACACTCACCCGGTGTCCGGCAGAAAGAGCGTTTGGCTTCATCTGGGGATGACCGGTGCCGTTATCGAGCGGCTGCCGGAGGATGGCATCAGCATTGAGGAACTGAAAAAGCAGCCTGCGGACGCCGACCAGTTTCGTTTGTTGACGGAGAACGAAATGAAGGCGCTTTTCAATGACTACAACGATCTGATGAATGCGTCGTTCGAACAGGGCTACGGGATACGCTACCACTACGACACGGGTGACCTGCTCTACATCGACAACTGGGCGGTGGCCCACAGAGCCGCACCGGAAGCGCACATGCCGGCTGAACAGCAGGGGTTGCGGATCATGGACCGTGTCACGATCAAATCAAAACAGGATCTGTCGCCACACTTTGGTTTGCCGCAATACATCAATATCAACGGGCCTCACCCGTTCAACAAGGATGGCGTCTGGCAGGCCGGTGGCGTCGGGTTCCTGTGGAAAGACGACATCCGCCTGCAGAACTGACACGGCTGGCGGCTGATCTTTAGCGCTCAAACGTATTACAACGCGGGCTGATCAGCACGTCTCCGCATTCTCAAGGTGAGCGCTCCTCGTCAAGATACTGCAGTTGGGAATCATAGGCTGCCTGCAGCCCGGTTTCCGGCTCCTCGTTATCATCCTGTGCCTCGGCAATGGAGCGTGGATACAGCGGCGACAAGATCGATACCAGAATCCCGATCATGGCGAACAGCGCAAACCCGTTTTCGTAGCCGGCTTTGTTCACCAGCATACCGACGATGGGCGAGCCGGTGGCCTGCCCCAGCGAGACCGCCATGAACGGCAACACCGGTCCCATGGACAGCCGCCCTGGCAACAGCCGGATACTGGTCATCAGATACAGCCCGGTCAGGCTCATGTAGGCAAGACCGAACACCAGGGCGGAAAATGCCGCAATCATCAGCTCGCCGGGGCTGGCCGCGATCAATGCGAGGCTTGCGGACAGCATCATCAGCATCAGCGCCTGGGTAATGGCCGGGTTATTGCGATCGGCCAGGTCGGCCACCGCCGCACCGCCAAGCCCTGCGACGCCAACCGCCAGCCACAACCAACCCGTGGCGCTGGGTGGCAATTCACCAATTGTCACCACAAGATCCGGTGCGAAAATCCAGTAAGCCGCAGAGACAAACCCCATGGCGAAAGCAAACAGCGCGAGCCGGAACAGCCGCGACCACTG
>JAEPMM010000457.1 GCA_017643965.1 Marinobacter sp. | reverse complement strand
ATGTCTGCCCCGTGTTCAAGTGGGCGCTGCAATACCGGGGTACAGAAGCAGTTGTCCACCACAAACAGGGCGTCGTTGGCATGGGCCAGTGCCGCCAGTGCGGCCATGTCGGCCACTTCACACAGCGGATTCGAAGGCGTTTCGATGAACAGCATCCGGGTTTCCGGGCGGATCTCACGCTCCCACTGCGCCTGGTCAGTCAGGCTGACAAAGCTGGTTTCGACACCGAACTTGGCCATGTACTTCTGAAACAGCACGTTGGTGGTGCCGAACACGCCCCGGGAACACACCACGTGGTCGCCGGATTTCAACAGCGCCATGCAGGTACTGAGGATGGCGGCCATGCCCGAAGACGTGGCAACAGCCTTTTCGCCGCCCTCCATAGCGGCGATACGGGCTTCGAACGCCTGCACAGTCGGATTGGTAAACCGCGAATAGATGTTGCCCGGCTCTTCACCGCCAAAGCGGGCTGCGGCCTGGGCCGCACTGCCGTAGACGAAACTGGACGTCGGAAATATCGGATCGCTGTGCTCAAGCTGACCGGTACGGATCTGACCGGCACGCACCGCCAGGGTGTCCACCGACATGCCCTCGAGGTCCGACTCCGGAATCCAGACATGCTCGTCGCGGCAAAAGGTCATGATACGCTCCTGAAACTGGCGGTCTGCCGGTTAATCTTCATCGTTATAAAGGTCAATGATGCCGTTGTCTGCGGAGTCCACGTTACCGCCTTCAAACCGGTTTTCATCGTTCCGCATGGCTTCGAGGCGGGTAAGATAGGCCTCGTCCACATCGCCGGTGATGTAGTTTCCGGTGAATACGGAGCATTCCCAGCCCTCGATGTCCGGATTGACATCGCTGACGCACGTCACCAGATCGTCCAGGTCCTGGTACAGCAGCCAGTCTGCGCCAATCAGGTCGCGGATTTCTTCCACCGTGCGATCATGAGCAATCAGCTCACTGGCTGACGGCATATCGATGCCGTAGACGTTCGGGAAGCGAACCGGGGGCGCGGCAGAGGCGAAATACACCTTGCGGGCACCCGCGTCACGGGCCATCTGCACAATTTCCTGGCAGGTGGTGCCGCGCACGATGGAGTCGTCAACCAGCATCACATTCTTGCCGCGGAATTCGAGATCAATCGGGTTGAGCTTCTGGCGAACGGATTTCTTCCGCATTTTCTGACCCGGCATGATGAAGGTGCGGCCGATGTAGCGGTTCTTGATGAACCCCTCACGGAATTTCACCCCCAACAGGTGGGCCATCTGCATCGCCGATGTCCGGCTGGTGTCCGGAATCGGCATGACCACATCAATGTCGTGGTCCGCCCACTCCCTCAGTACTTTGTCAGCCAGGGTCTCACCCATTCGCAGCCGTGCCTTGTAAACAGACACCTTGTCTATGATGGAGTCCGGCCGGGCAAAATACACGTGCTCGAAGATACACGGGTACAGATGCGGCTTCTCGGAACACTGCTCGGTGTAGAGCGTGCCGTCAGTCTCGATGTATACCGCCTCACCGGGCGCTATGTCCCGCACCAGGGTAAACCCGGCGGCACTCAGCGCCACGCTCTCGGAGGCAATCATGTACTCCTTGCCTTCGTCAGTTTCACGAACGCCGTAGCAGGCGGGGCGAATGCCATTGGGGTCACGGAACCCGACAATGCCGTACCCGGTGATCATGGCGATAACCGCATAGGCACCGCGGCAGCGCTGATGAACAGCACGCACCGCTGAAAAAATGTCATCCTTGGTGGGATCCAGTTTGCCCAGTTTCTGAAGTTCATGGGCGAACACGTTCAACAACACTTCGGAATCAGAATTGGTGTTGATGTGGCGCAGATCGGTGCGGAACAGGTCCTTGCTAAGATCATCGGCATTGGTCAGGTTGCCGTTGTGCGCAAGGGTGATGCCGTAGGGACTGTTGACGTAGAATGGCTGTGCCTCTGCCGAGCTGGAGCTGCCTGCGGTCGGATACCGCACGTGTCCGATACCCACATTGCCCACCAGACGACGCATGTGACGGGTGCGAAAAACATCCCGCACCAGGCCGTTATCCTTGCGCAAATAGAAACGGTCATCCTGAAAGGTAACAATGCCCGCCGCATCCTGGCCCCGGTGCTGTAAAACGGTCAGCGCATCATAAAGCGACTGATTCACGTTGGAAGTACTGACTACGCCGACAATGCCACACATGGATACGGTTATCTCCGAAGCGTT
>JAEPMM010000084.1 GCA_017643965.1 Marinobacter sp. | reverse complement strand
GCTCGCAGACGGTGCAAGCCAGCCTGACCCTCGCCAACCTGGAATTGGTGCAAGGCCGCTACACCCCAGCCCTGGACCAGTGCAATCAGCTCGCCGCCGTGTTTCCCGGCCTGATTGCCGGCAGCTGCCTGGCACAGGTTGAGGCACGCACCGGCAACCCGCAGACCGCGTACGATACGTTACTGGCCCTCACAAACCGCGCGTCCGGTGCTGACACCACCAGCCTGCTCTGGGCCGAGGGTACGCTCGCCGACATCGCAGCGCAGCTGGGCCTTGCGGCCGCCGAGCAACACTGGCGACGCGTTCTGGTACTGGCGCCGGACGATCTCTACTCGCGAGCACAACTGGCTGATTGGTTGCTGAGCAAGGGCGACCCGGAAGCCGTCATCGCACTGACAGAGCAGTACGAGCAGGTCGACTCACTCGCAGTCATCCGCGCCATCGCCATGAAGCAACTGGATCATGCCGATGCCGACCGGCTGACGGCCATGCTGGACGAACGCTTCGCAGAAGCCCGCTGGCGAGGCAACCTGCTCCATCAGCGCGACCTTGCGCGTTATGCGCTGGATGTCGAGGGTGACAACCAGACCGCGCTCAGCTATGCCCGCGAAAACTGGCAGGACCAGCGTGAGCCCCTGGACACCCGCTTGTTGCTCCGTGCCGCCGAGGCCGCAGGCGATGACGCAGCCATCACGGAAGTCCGGGCCTGGCTGCAGCGTCATAACCAGACCGACGCCCGCTATCCGGAGACACGCTCATGAGGCAACGCTCACTATCCGGGCTGACCTTAAGCCTCGCCCTGCTCCTGTCGTTCGCGCTGCCCTCCGCTGGCTGGGCACACAAGGCCAGCGACAGCTTTATTTACCTGGACCAGACCCAGTCTCAGGTTCGCATCGACCTGGCCCTCAGGGATCTTGCCCTGCTGCTGCCGCTGGACGGTAATGGCGACGGCCAACTCAACGGTGCCGAAGTCCGCAGCGCCCGCGGCGACATCACGCGCCTGGTGGAACAGGGTCTGACGCTCAGCAACAGCGCCGGCCGCTGTCAGCTGGTTGGGCAACAGTGGGGGCTCTCCCGCCACAGCGACGGCCCCTATGCGGCCGGGCGCTATCAGGTCGCCTGCCCGGACAATCAGCCACCGGCCACACTCGAATACAGCTTGCTGTTTGACCAGGATCCGCTGCATCGCAGCCTGGTCAGCATTACCGACAGTCAGGACGAACGCCTGGGGGTGCTGGGCCCCGATGACCGGACCCTGGCACTGGAAAACAGCGGGAGTGTCGCAGGGAACGCCCTTCAGCTGTTCGTGACCTTTCTTTACGAGGGGGTTATCCATCTGCTGATCGGATTGGACCACATCCTGTTCCTGCTGGTGTTAATGCTGCCGGCGACCTTGCCGCTGAACCGCCGCCAGTCCGCCGGGGGCATGGTCGAGGAGCGCGGGCTCAAAGCCCGGTTGCTTGAGCTGGTGGGCATTGTCACTGCGTTTACCGTGGCTCACTCCATCACCCTCGCACTGGCCGCCCTGGACATCGTGACGCTGCCCATCGCCTGGGTGGAAACGGTGATCGCCCTGTCCATCGCGGTGGCGGCGCTGAACGTAGTCTGGCCCATCCTGGGTCGCAAAACCTGGAAGCTGGCCTTCGGCTTCGGGCTGATCCACGGCTTCGGTTTTGCCAGCGTGCTGGGAGATCTGACGTCGGGAGTATCACAATTGGCGGTGGCGTTGGCCGGTTTCAATCTGGGCGTGGAATTGGGGCAGCTTGGCTTGTTGCTGGTGCTGTTTCCGGCGCTGTACCTGCTTAGCCGGTTCAGACTCTACGAACGGGCCGCGGTGCCCGCCATTCTGCTGGCGGTGGGAGGGCTGAGCCTTTACTGGGTCGCCGAACGGGCGGCCAGTATCTGACGTTGGCTCAAAAAAACATCTGGCGTCGTAGCGACCGCCAGATGCTTTTTTTCACCCGCGGGCCAGCGGGGAGTCAGTGCAAGGCGCGCATCTGCCGCGGGTAGAGTGCGGCGCTCATTTCCGGCTCCTCCAGCAGATCCGCCAGTTCCCGATCCACATCGGTCTCCTCGCCTTCGTCCGGCAAAGGCTCGAACAATGTACTCAGCCACGCGGCCACCGACGGCGCCTCATCCCTTTTGTAGTCGGTCGACAGCGCCTTGATGCGCCGGAACCCGATAATGCGCTGGTGCTTGGGGTCACGAATCTGCTCGAACCCGCGCCAGTAGACGTGATCGCGGGTATGCAACTGCACAAACAGCGTGTCGATGGGGCCAGACGGTTCGGCGTCTTCGCCGCTGTCTTGTGCCGGGTCGTCGGCCGCTTCGACGGTCTCCTTCTCGGGCTTTTTGTGGCGAATGGTGGTCCAGGCGGGGTAGAGCACCGCCACGGCATCCGCTTCCACATGCTCGCGGGCGGCGCGCAGGATTAATCCCCAGCGGGCCTTGTCGGCATCGGTTTCAAGGGAATTGATGGGCAAATCGTAGCTTTGTTCGCTGGACAGGACAATCGCCATCATCGGGGCGTCAAGCTCCCCCATGGCTTCGGCCTGTGCTACTGATACCAGTTCGTCGATTGCCATCGGTTGGTTCATAATGCTCTCTCCTCCTCGATGCCATCAGGGTCTGTCAGGAAGGCTGGAGCCCTCCTGACTTACAGCATAGCCTGTTACGCCTACAAAGATAAACGTGGCATTCCCGATGTCGGATCACAACAGCGCGATTCAGCCGGCCCGCGGGCACTCGGCAATCACGCGATACCCGCGTCCAGACGCTCGTACCGGGAGAACCAGGGACTGGCCTCTTCCAGTTGTGCCGCCAACTGGAACAGTGTGCCCTCGCTGCCATGGCATCCACCAAACTGAACGCCCACCGGCAACCCGGCCGAGGTCCAGTGCATCGGCACGGACATGGCCGGTGTCCCGGTGAGGTTGGCCAGTTGGGTAAACGGGGTTCTGGCCAGGCTTTCCAAAGCCATCTGATCCACCTGTCCACTCCTGTGCACCAGCTTGCCGGCCTTGAGCGTCAGCATCAGGCGCGCCGCAAACTGCAGGTGCGCGGGGGTGTCCAGCTCTCCGATGCGGGCCGGCAACTGCCCGGTGGTGGGGCAGAGATACAGGTCAAAGCGACTGAAATAGGCACCCAGCGCACGGGCAAACTCGTTCCATTGCTGCCTGCGGCTGACGTACTCCGGCAGTGGCATGGTCTGCCCCAGCATGCCGATCAGCCGGGTATCCAGTTCAAAGTCCTCATCCTTGGCGCCCAGCTGCGTTTTCGCTTTCTCGATCAGCGCCGACACCTCGCCGAAGTACAGCCCGAGGTAACAGCGGGCCAGTGCCATACCGTCGAATTCCGGGCGTGCATATTCCACGTGATGTCCGAGGTTTTCCAGTATGCGTGCGGTCTCTTCCACCGCGGCCACACACTCCGGTGCAACCTCGGTATGGTACGGCGAGGACGTGAACACCCCGATCCGCAGCGGCCCGGGGGTCTTCTGCATCAACTGGGCAAAGGGTTCCGCCGGCGGCGGAATCATGAACGGATCACCACTGGCGGGCCCGGCCACCACATCCAGCATGGTGGCGCTGTCGCGTACCGTGCGGCTGACTACGTGATCCGAGGAAGCACCGGTCCAGGCCTCGCCCATGAACGGGCCGGAGGAGATACGGCCACGGGAGGGCTTGAGCCCGAACAATCCGTTGTAGGCCGCCGGAATACGGATGGAACCGCCGCCATCGTTGGCACCGGCCATGGGCACGATGCCGGCAGCCACCGCCGCACCGGAACCACCACTGGAACCGCCGGGCGTGAGCCGGGTATCCCACGGATTGCGTGACGGGCCCCAGAGTCGGGATTCAGTGACCGCCTTCAGGCCGAACTCCGGGGTTGCGGTGCGCCCGAGGATCACCAGGCCGCCGTCCAGGGCCCGACGGACAAACTCCGAGTTTTTCGCGGCAATGTTGGCCTTGAATCCGCGGCTGCCGTAAGTGCACGGATGACCCTCC
Organism: Marinobacter sp.; assembly: GCA_017643965.1. GTDB lineage: Bacteria > Pseudomonadota > Gammaproteobacteria > Pseudomonadales > Oleiphilaceae > Marinobacter. Next base: position 6,109 of record JAEPMM010000084.1, on the reverse strand, counting down.
TGCTCCTGCGCGAGATCCTTGAGCAATAATGGCACGCCGGAAAAAGGCGCATCCCGGGGATGGGGCTGCTCAAGGGCGTCTGAAAACTGGGGGTAACAGATGGCGTTCAGACTGCCATTGACCTGTGTTGACCGTTCCACGGCCGCCTCACACACCTCGCGGGAAGACACGTCTCCCCGACGAATCAGATCAGCCAGCGCAACGGCGTCGTATCGGAGGTATTCGGATTGCTTCATCATCGCTTCCATTTGTTTTGTTATTCTGGTCTCTGCAGAATCACGGGTATAACGCTTATGACCATAAGACTCAATAGTTGCCGGCGGCTTGTCCTGTTTTTCCCCCTGGTGCTGCTGGCTGCAACGGTGCGGGTGGCCACGGCCAGCGAGCCGGTGAACGACTGGAAAGACATTGTTCGCAGTTCACCCTACTGGGTCAGCCAGGGCGTCTACGAGAACATTGTCACCATCCGGCGCTGGGTACTGAAGGAAACCGGCTATTGCTCAGACACCGAGCGCCACATGCTCTATGACATGCGCGGGCAGTTTCTGGGCTATATGGACGACGGCGACAGACGCGAGGAAACCCAGCAGCGGTTGAACGAGACCCGTGCCCGGCTGGCGGCCAGCGGGCGAGTGGATGCCTGGGCCAAGGGCGATGCCGACACTACCGGTTATCCGTTCGCGCTGGCCTGCGATCAGCCCCACGTCAATGTTGATGAAGCCATGGCCCGCTATCTGGGTACGCGGCCCGCGGATCGGGTGTGGGGTGCCTGGGACGACCTGAACTTTGCCTCGGCCGACCAGCCCGGCACGCTGCACGACGCGCTGCTTTATGTGCACAGCACCCGCCTGCAACAGCAGCGCCTGACCCTGCCACCGGAACTGCCCCGTTATCTCGGCGGCCAGGTTCTGATTGAAAGCGGCGGCCAACAACGGGCGCATTCCCGTGCCGATGCCAAAGGCATCCTGCAGCTGTCGCCATCGGCGCTGGATGACTGCCAGGTGCAACCGGCCAATTACTGGCACCGCCTGGCACAGATCGACTGCGCCCTGAAACTGATGAACCAGAACGCCCGCAATCTCAGGCCGGCTTTTGACAAGCGTTTCGGGCACTTGCCAGCGGCCAAGCAGAACCGGCTGTTTACCCTGCTGCTGGTGCAGGCCTATCATGGCGGCGCCGGACGGGTTCAGGCGCTGATGGACGATGAAACACTGGCCAGACCCGCCGCTTACTTTGCCGACAACCACGACAGCTACACCGCCGGCGACATGGCCTTCGGCATGATTTTCCACAATCTTGGCAGAGACCGTCTCGGAATGGCTTCGCTGTTTTACGTGGCCGATGTGCAGCTGGCCACCGAAGCACTGTGCAAGAACCCGCAACTCGCCGCTTCGGCTTTTTGCCAGCCCTAGAAAGGATCGGATATTGGACCAGATGTTGATTCCGGAGAGCCTGTCGCTCTCCGTTGCGGTGTTCCTGTTGCTGGCCTCCGCGGTGACCTCCATGATCACCGCCAGCCTGGGTGCCGGGGGCGGGGTACTGTTGCTGGTGTTGATGGCCATGTGGGTGCCGCCGGCGGCTATTATTCCGGTTCACGGCATGATCCAGCTGGGCTCCAACAGCGGGCGGGCGGTGCTCACCTGGCGCCATACCGACTGGAAAACCATTGCGGCGTTCGCCCCCGGGGTAGTGGCCGGTGCGGCACTGGGTGCCTGGTTACTGGTGGACCTGCCGGCTCACCTCTGGCAGTTGTCCATCGCCCTGTTCGTGCTGTACCTGTGTTGGGGCCCCGGTTTGCCGAAAGCCGCGTTCGGGCCGCTGGGTGTATTTGTTGCCTCGGCGGTGACCAGTTTCGTCAGCCTGTTCGTGGGGGCCACCGGCCCGCTGGTTGCGGCGTTTATCAAACAAATGCACAGCGACCGCTTCACCACCGTGGCCACCTTCGCCACCGCCATGTGCCTGCAACATGCCCCCAAGGCACTGGTATTCGGTGTAGCCGGGTTTGTGTTCAGTGACTGGCTGGCGTTCATCCTTGCCATGATTGCCTGCGGCTTTGCCGGCACCTGGATCGGACTGCATGTGCTCAAAACCATGAGCAACCGGCTGTTCAGCCAGGCGTTCAACCTGTTGCTTACCCTGCTGGCGTTGCGACTGCTCTGGCAGGCGTTCAGTGCGGCGTTTGCCTGAACCGGCCGGGCAAGATGTCTGGTCTGTAAACTGCGATCACCGATCGACCACAATCACCTTGTTGCGGCCCTGGGCCTTGGCGATGTAGCAGCCCTGATCCGCCCGGGCGAGGATCTCCCGCGGACCATCACGGTCCGGCGACACCGCTGTCAGGCCGATGCTGGTGGTCACCCCGTAATATTTCCCCCCCTGTTCAAGCCTGAGATCCTGTGCCCCGGCACGAATTCGCTCGGCCAGGGCTTCCGCCTGGGCCAGACCACAGGCCGGCAGAATGATGCCGAACTCATCCCCGCCGAGACGGGCGACGGTGTCTGACTGGCGCACGGACTCCTTGAACAGGTCCGCCAGGCGTTTCAACAGATCGTCGCCCAGCAGGTGTCCGCCTTCATCGTTGACGGGCTTGAAATGGTCCAGGTCGATCAGCATCAGCACGCTGTCGGATTCCTGACGACCCGCCTGGCCCAGACATTTCGCCAGCGAGGCGTTGAACGCACGGCGATTCATCAACTGGGTCAGGGTGTCGTGGGTTGCTTCCCAGGACAGCCGCTCTTCCTGCCGGCGGCGTTCGCTGTCATCCCGCAGCACGAACACCAGCCGTTCGTTCTTGTGGCCCTTGCGCAGATGCAGCATGGTGAGATCGATGTCGAACTCCTCCCCGCGCAGATTGCGCAGGGTCACATACAGATTGGCAAAGTCCTCGCCGCCGAGGAAATCCGCCGAAGTCCACTGCCGTGCATCGTCTTCAATGGTCACGCGCTCGAAGAAATTGTGATCTTCGCAGTTCTCGCCGTTGCCCAGAAACCCGCAGGCGGCACCGTTGGCGTAGCGGATGGACCCCGCGGTATCCACCATCAGTACGCCCTCCTGGAGCACTGCGAGGATGCTGTCGGCCCGCTGCTGTTCTTCCCGCAGCGCCTCTTCAACCTCCAGCTCATGGGTGATGTCCCGCACCACCGTGATGGTTCCCAGGGATTTCTCCGGGGTTTCAATCGCCGCAGTCATGATGTCTGCCCACACCGGCTGGTCGGAGTCACTGCGCTTCAGGCGGAAGCGGCCATGAAATACCCTGTGTTCCCGCAAGGCAGAGGACCACTCCCTGAGCGCCATCCCCCGGTCCTCCTCATAGACACCCGCAATCAGGTATTTGTGAAGCAGGGCATGGCCGTTGTTGGCGGTAATTTTCTCGAACGCCGGATTCACAAACTCGATGCGGCCCAGCACGTCGGTCTGCACGATACCGATGGGGGCACTCTGGGTCAGTGAGCGGAAGAAGGCTTCACGTTCCGCCAGCGATGACAGTACCTCGTCGCGCTCTTCCATCACCGTATTGAAGGTTTCCGCCACCTGGCGAATCTCACGGGCTCCGAACACATCCACCGGCGTGGTCCGCACGCCAAGGTGCCGCTCGGTAAGCTGGTTGCCGAGCACGTTCAGCGGGTTCATCAGCCGCCGGAACACGATCAGTGCAAACGGAGCCAGGACCGCAATAACCGCCAACAGTACCCACAGCAGGTTATCCACCAGGCGATTGGCCGGTGCAAAGGCTTCCTTCAACGGCCAGACACCGGTGACAAACCAGGGCACCTGCGCCATCTGGCTGACCGCCATGATGACCTCGTCGCCGGCGGCGTTCCGGGACCGGAGCACGCCCTCGAATCCTGTCATCGACAGCGCGACCGATTCATTGCCGGAATCCACCGCCTCCATCACCCGGCCCGATTCGCCATGGGCGAGGATAATGCCGTTGCGGGTAACCACACTGACGTAACCGGACTTGCCGATACGAACCCCGCCGACCCGGTCCATGAAGTTTTGTCCGCTAAGCAGGGTTGCGCCACCAATCATGCCGATGAACCGACCTTTATGGTCAAAAATCGGGGCGGTGATCATGACCGCTGGCTGATCCTGATAGAACGACCGGTAAGGCTGACTGATCACCGGTGTGAGCGTTTGTATCGTGTCGCGGAAATAACCCCGCTGGCTGACGTCGAGCCCGACCTGATTGAACGCCTCGGGGTACTCCGCAATGACCCGGCCTTCGGCATTGATCAGGTAAAAGCCGCTAAAGAGGTGACGCAGCGCAACCTCACGACGCATCAGGATTCTGGCTCTTGCAGCCAGGACTTCCTCGCTCATGGTCAGGTTTTCAGCAATGTTGGCGAGAATTTCACGGCGGCGAAACAGCTTTTCGTCCAGATCGTTGGCCACCAGGTCAACAATCGTCGCAGTCTCGGCCTCGGCCTGGGATTCCAGCTCGCCACGGCTCATCAGGGTACCCGCGACCGTCACCACCACCGCAGACAACACGATCACCAGAATAACCAAGGCCAGGGCGCGGTTCACCAGACTGCCAAACCAGTGTTTGATCAGCACAACAGCATTACTCCGAACAGACAACGGCAGGACAACCTGCAACGAAACACATCAATACACCCATCAGGATAAGGACGATCAAATAGGTGACAGGGTTTCAGCATTTTACCAGACGCCACTGTCAACCTCAGGTTACAGACTTGCAAATTTAGTGATAATCGTTATTATTTAGATCTACTTTACGTGCCGAGGCGTTTTGATGTCTGACCTGCCCCTGACCGCCACCGCGGAATCCGTTGCAAACCTCTCAAACCCGCTCAGCCAGCTGATCGGGATGGGCGGCCCGGTGATGATGGTGCTGCTTGCCCTGGCGATTGCCGGTGCGGTTACCTTTGTGTACCTGATGTTGTTCGGCGCGTTTTACACACCACGGCTGACCGCCAAACTTAAAAAGTCGATTACCTTTTGGCAACAAAGCCCGTCCGGCCAGGCCCCGAGTCAACTGCGGCAGCAGGCAGGCTTCCGCGCACGGCTGAACCCGCTGCATCACCTCGTTGTGAACACCATGGAGGATCAGCTGGCCCGGCGTCATCCGCAACAGATCCGTGAGACCGCGGCCCGCGATGCGCAAAAAGCGCTGGAGCCCTTCGAAGCCCCGCTGAAAATCATTGAAGTGATTGCCGCACTGGCTCCCCTGCTGGGTCTGCTGGGTACGGTTCTGGGCATGATGGAAGCGTTCAGTGCCATGGCGGCTACCGAAGGCCGCGCCAACGCCACACAACTCAGCGGCGGCATTTACGAGGCACTGACCACCACCGCCGCCGGACTGGTGGTGGCCATTCCCTTCGCGGCGCTGGCCGCCTGGATTGAATTCCGCCTGCGCCGTATTCACAAAACCGTGAACGGGGCGCTGATCAGTATTCTGGCTGCTGACAGCATTCCGCTGCCGTCCCCGCAACCGGCCAGCCGCGCACCCGCCGACACCGCCCGGGCGTGCACCACTTCCGAAACCCGCAGCCGCCTTGCCCATGCAACTGGTTGAACCCAGGCCGGACCGCCCGCTGCCGATCCGCATCACCCCGTTGATCGATGTGGTGTTCATTCTGCTGGTGTTTTTCATGCTGACCAGCCGGCTGTTACCCGTGGATCATCTTGAATTGGCCAACCAGACGGGCAACACCAGCCCGACTACCGGTGATCCCATCCCGGAAGTCAGCGTGCTGGCCGATGGCTCCATCAAATGGCAAGGAAAGCACTACACGCTTGAAGAGTTGACGGCACAATTTACCGCCCAGAACATACAAGAGGTCAACGTCACTACCGCCGCCAATACGCCGTTGAGCGAATTCACCCGGGTTCTGAGCACGCTCAACCAAACCCGCACCTACTCGGGCAACGGTGAGATCACGGCTCACTGGAGGCGTGCAAACGCGCCGGAGAACCAGCCATGACCGACTTGGTACCGCCGCCGGCCACATCAGGCAAGTCACTGATGGAGCGGGTGGAAAATGCGCTATTGCCGCTGATCAATCTGGTGTTTCTGCTGCTGATGTTCTTTATTGTGGCTGGTCAATTGGCTGACACACCGCTGCCCGACCTGCCCGCGACT
>JAEPMM010000118.1 GCA_017643965.1 Marinobacter sp. | reverse complement strand
TCCAGCATCGCCGTACCCACGTCGGCGCGGAGCTCCGACATGGCATGGGCAAGGTTGGCCGGGTCCGCGAACAGGTTCACATGATGCTCGGCCTGAACCAGTACCGGCACCACCCCGATATCATGCAGCAGGCCCGCCAGCATGGCTTCTTCCGGGTTCAGACGGGTGGCGCTGTCGGCGAGAACCCAGCACAGCGCCGCCACCTCACGGGAATGCCGCCAGAGCCGGTCCATTTCTTTCTGCAGCGCCGGCTGCCGCGTCTTGAACACCTCCCGCATGGCAAACACCGTGACCAGCTGACGGGTGGTTCTCATGCCCAGCCGCACCACTGCTTCACGCACGTTGCGGACATCGCTGAAGCCACGGTAGAGCGGACTGTTACTGGCACGAACCAGTTTCGCCGCCATCGCCGGGTCGGCCGACACCGCCAGCGCCACCTGTTCGGCACTGGTGTCGTCCCGGTCCACTATTCGTCGAACCTTCCAGGCCACGTCCGACACGCTGGGCAGATTGATCTGGTTAGACCGCAGCTCCGAGTAGAACTCCATCAACAGATGATGCTCTTCACTCTCGTCGTTGCCGAAGGTATCGCCGGATTCCATCTCCACCTGCGCCACCGGTGCGGAGCGCAGCAACTGATTGAGAATGTCCTGCTCCACCACGAGAAACTCGCAATTACGCACCGCGGTGACGTCGTACATCCGCGGTTGCAGCCGGGCGATCGGGTTCAGGGCTTTCTCGCTCTGGGAATCGATGGTGGCCTTGCGGCCATCCGCCGATTCCAGCTCGATCACTCCGTCAATCAGAAACAGGTCAAGACCGTCGCGCACACCACGCTCCGCCACTCGCTGGCCAGGCCCGTGCACGCGTCGCTCTGCACGACTGGCCAGCACAACAAGCTGTTCATCCGTTAACCGGTTCAGCGGCTGGAACTGTTTCAGACGACTCAGCGGCAGGCTTTCCCGGCCAGCCATAGGCTTTCTCCCAATCAGGCAATCACTCCCGTACCCGAAGGCGACGGTTTCAGGCATCGTTACTTATTGTAAACACGGACCCGCAAAACAACCATGCGATCAGGGTCGAATCTGGTATCCTCTGCTTTTTCAAATCTGAACACAGGCAACCAGAGAGACCAGAAACCCATGCCCCAGTATCGTTCGCGGACTTCCACCGCCGGCCGTAACATGGCCGGTGCCCGTGCGCTTTGGCGCGCCACCGGTATGAAAGACGGCGATTTCGGCAAGCCGATCATCGCGGTTGCCAACTCCTTTACCCAGTTCGTGCCCGGCCACGTTCACCTGAAAGATCTGGGCCAGCTGGTCTGCCGCGAAATCGAGGCGTCCGGCGGCGTTGCCAAAGAATTCAACACCATTGCCGTGGATGACGGCATCGCCATGGGCCACGACGGCATGCTGTATTCGCTGCCGTCGCGGGAAATCATTGCCGACTCTGTGGAGTACATGGTCAACGCCCACTGCGCCGATGCGCTGGTATGCATTTCCAATTGCGACAAGATCACTCCGGGTATGCTGATGGCCGCCATGCGCCTCAACATCCCGACCATATTTGTTTCCGGCGGCCCGATGGAGGCCGGCAAGACCAAACTGTCCGAGCACAAGCTCGATCTGGTGGACGCCATGGTGATTGCCGCTGACCCCAATGCCGACGACGAAACCGTCGCCGAGTACGAGCGCAGCGCTTGCCCCACCTGCGGCTCCTGCTCCGGCATGTTCACCGCCAACTCCATGAACTGCCTCACCGAGGCCATTGGCCTGGCCCTGCCCGGCAACGGCTCGCTGCTGGCCACCCACGCTGACCGGGAACAGCTGTTTCTGAAAGCCGGACGCCAGATTGTGGAGAATGCGCGACGCTATTACGAGGAAGACGATGCCAGCGTTCTGCCGCTGAGCATCGCCTCCATGGCCGCGTTCGAGAATGCCATGGTGATGGACATTGCCATGGGCGGTTCCACCAACACCATTCTGCACCTGCTGGCAGCCGCCCAGGAAGGCGGCGTCCCGTTCACCCTGAACGAAATTGACCAGCTTTCCCGCAAGGTTCCGCAACTGTGCAAGGTGGCGCCCAACTCGCCCAAGTATCATATGGAAGACGTTCACCGTGCCGGCGGGATCATGGGCATTCTCGGCGAACTGGAACGCGGCGGACTGATCAACACCGACCTGCCAACGGTTCACAGCAAAACCATGCGCGAAGCCCTGGAAACCTGGGACATCATGCGCAAACCGCCGGCAGAGGTGGTGGAGCTTTACAAGGCAGGCCCTGCGGGTATCCCCACACAAACCGCGTTCAGCCAGAGCACGCGCTGGCCCTCCCTCGACGGTGACCGCGAAACCGGGTGCATCCGCTCGGTCGAGCACGCCTACTCGGCTGAGGGCGGCCTGGCAGTGCTTTACGGCAACATCGCCCTGGACGGCTGCGTGGTCAAAACCGCGGGGGTGGACGAAAGCATCTTCGTATTCGAAGGCAAGGCGCGGGTGTTCGAGAGCCAGGATTCCGCCGTCGCCGGCATTCTCAGTGATGAGGTCAAAGAAGGCGAAGTGGTGATCATCCGCTACGAGGGCCCCAAGGGCGGACCCGGCATGCAGGAAATGCTCTACCCCACGAGCTACCTGAAATCCAAGGGCCTCGGCAAATCCTGCGCCCTGCTGACCGATGGTCGCTTTTCAGGGGGCACTTCCGGCCTGTCGATCGGCCACGCCTCACCGGAAGCCGCAGCGGGGGGCGCCATTGGCCTGATCGAAAACGGCGACCTGATCCGCATCGACATTCCTAACCGCAGTATCAATGTGGAGCTGGATCAGCACGAGCTGGACCGCCGTCGTGCTGAGCGCGATGCGAAAGGCTGGAAGCCGGAGCTGTCCCGGGACCGCAAGGTCTCTGCTGCGCTCAAGGCCTACGCCCTGCTGGCCACCAGTGCCGACAAGGGTGCGGTCAGGGATCTCAGCAAGCTCGACTGATCAGGCCCGGCGGCGCTCCGGCGTCGGCCATAAAAAAAGCCCGCTCAGGTCACTCGCCTGGCGGGCTTTTTTTGGCTCCGGGATCAGAACAACGACCAGCCGCCGTCGTCGTCCTCTTCCACCGCATCGTCTTCATCCGCGCCGTCATCTGACGGCGCTGCGGTGTCGTTGGCGCTGGCGTTCGTGGCGCTCGCCTCCGAAGTCTGGGCCGACTGGGCAGCAGCGACGTCGACCGGCACCATGCCCAGTGCCGCCTTGGTCGCCTCATCCAGTTCCCCGGTTACATCCAGCCCCTGATCGGTCTGGAAGGCGCGAAGTGCCGCGCGGGTGCCCTCGTCCATGGAACTGTTCACGTTACTGACGTCATAGCCCGCACCATACAGGGCGTTTTTCAGCGCGACGGTGTCGTCGGCCAGGGCGGCGGGTACGGCAGTCAGGGTCAGAGCAGCAGTCAAGGCTGCGATGGCAAGATGATGTCGTGTCATTGTTGTAAAGCGCATGGAATTCTCCTGGAACTCGCCTGATACCATCCGGGGCACCAGTTCTTCTTTTTATGGGTTTGTGGAGCCCGTCCCTACAGATCGGGCTTCCACGGCAAAGCCTAACACATTTTCGGCGGCAACCGGCTTAACCGGCCTCCGGCCCGGACGTCTCCTGCACCGGTTCGGAATCACCGGTTTCCTCGGAGTTCTCACTGAACTCGCGTATGAAAATGCCCCAGAACGCCATGAACAGGGCCGCCACCAGCGGGCCCATGACGAATCCGTTAATGCCGAACATGACGATGCCGCCAAGGGTCGACAGCAACACGATGTAATCCGGCAGTTTGGTATCCCGACCCACAAAAATGGGGCGTAACACGTTGTCGGCCAGGCCAATCACAATGGCGCCATAGGCCGTCAGCACCGCGGCCGGCACCAGATCGCCCACAGCCGCCAGATAAATCGCCACCGGCACCCACACCAGGGACGCGCCGATCGCGGGGATCAACGATACGATGGCCATGACCACCCCCCACAGCAGGGCGCCGGTAATGCCCAGAATCCAGAAAATCAGGCCGCCCAGGGCGCCCTGGATAATAGCGATGAGCAGATTGCCCTTCACGGTGGCGCGGGTGACCTCGGCAAACTTGGCGAACAACAGTCGCTCGCGGGCATCCCCCAGCGGCAGCGCACGGATCAGCAACTCCACCAGCTTCCTGCCGTCCCGCAGCAGGAAGAACGCCAGGTACACCATCAGTGCCAGACCCAGAAAGAACTGGAAGGTATTCTGCCCGAGCCCGAGAGCCTGCTTGGCGAGAAACTGGCTGCCGCCGAGAAACGCGTTGACTGCACGGTCACGCATCTCGCTGAAATCGATGCCGAACTGGGCCAGAAACGCCTCAATGGCCGGGAATGACTGGTTCACCCGATCAATGTATTCCCCGGGACGTATCTCCCCGTTCTGGATTTTCTGGTAAAGGCCGAGCCCCTCCGCAACCAGAGAGGTCACCAGCAGAACCACGGGTATGACCACGATCACCATGCAGATGGACAGCGTCAGCAGCGCCACCGAGTTGGGACGATCCCCCAGCTTGCGCGCCACGGCCTCCCGCACCGGGTGGAAAATAAGGGCAATGGCAACGGCCCAGAAAATGGGGCCGAAAAAAGGTTTCATGAGCAGAAAGAAGGCCAGTGATACTCCCACCAGCAGAGCAAGAAAAGTCCGTGTTTCCAGTTTTGCGTACATACCTGAATGGTTCCCGAGTGAGATGTCCGTTTAGCTGACCATAGCCTAACACGGCCCGTGGCCACCGCCGCCTTTTTCAGGGTATAGTGGTCGGTTATTGATCAGTAAGAAAACAGGTCAAGCCCTTGGAATACGAAGAGTTCAGCATTGAAACCGCACTGGACGCCGCAGCCGCCCTGCACCGCGTCCTTGCGGCCCGCACCCATCGCCGCAAGGTGATGGGGCAAGAGGTGTGGGTGCCCGGCCAGCTTGGTGAAGCTCTGCACCTGCCGCGCATTATGCGCCGGCTGCAGAGCAAGCAGCAGAAACAGCGGGAGCAGGGCCTGGACGAGTTTCAGGAGCTCTGGCCCACGTTGTCACCGGCCACCCGGGAAAAGGTGCTGCATCGGATCGGCTGGTACAACCCCAAGGATCTTGACTGGGAAGACAAACGCTCCAATCGCCGACCGATTCCGGATGCCGACGCCTGATCCCTGACCTATAGTGAACGTAAGCGGACGCCGGCACGTACCTGTTACCTGTCATAACGGGGTCCGTCGTCTTCGAGTTGTCATATTGGACCCTTATGTTAGGGAGACTGAGGAGGTCTGAAATGAGTGAACATCAACATTACAACGCGATTGCCGCGGAAGGGAGTGCAGTACCCATGCTGCTCTGCGGACATTGTCATTCCACCCTGCCCCGCGCACGCCTGTTCCGCAACGAAGGCGAGCGTTTTCAGGATTTTTGTTGCCAGACCATCGGCCTCTGCTCGGCCGACGATTGTGGCGCGGTTAACTGCTGCGACGAGGCACTGGCCACACTGGACGACGCCGAATTACTGTTCCGGATCGCATCCTGATTCAATCGGGCAACGCTCTGTTACCGAAACCAAACACAGAAAATTTCCATCTGATTTATCCTGTTCTGAGTTAAGGCTGGCACATTCCTAGCCACGCAACCACTCAGTCAGGACAGTCGATGGGCATGCGTATTCTGCGAACCGACGAGACCCGCTTCGAGGGTCTCCCGGATTACCCCTTTGCACCTCACTACCTGGATGTCGAACCAGGACTGCGGATGCATTACGTGGATGAGGGTCCGGCCTCCGCCTCACCGGTGGTGATGCTCCATGGAGAGCCGTCCTGGTCCTACCTCTACCGGCACATGATTCCCGGGGTCGCTGCGGCGGGCCACCGGGTACTCGCGCCGGATCTGATCGGCTTTGGCAAGTCCGACAAACCGGCAGCCGTCAGCGATTACAGCTATCACGGGCACATCGCCTGGCTGACCCGCTGGCTGGAAGCACTGGATCTCAGCAACATCACGCTGGTCTGTCAGAACTGGGGATCTCTGCTGGGCCTGCGGCTGGCGGCGGAGAATCCGCAGCGGTTCCAGCGCATCATTGTCGGCAATGGCATGCTGCCCACCGGCGACACCTCAGTACCGCCGATTTTTGCACTGTGGAAAGCCTTTGCCACCCACAGCCCCTGGTTTCCCGTCGGGCGGATTGTGCAGCTGGGTACCGAACGCACCTTGACCAAGGCTGAGCTGGCCGCTTACGAGGCACCGTTCCCGGGCGCGGAGTACAAGGCCGGGGCGCGGGCGTTTCCGAAGCTGGTCCCGGTCTCGCCGGACGATCCGGCCAGTGACGCCAACAAGGCCGCCTGGAGGGTCCTGGAGAAGTGGCGCAAACCGTTCATCACCTGCTTCAGCAGCGGCGACCCGATCACCCGCGGTGGCGACCGGCATATGCAACGGCGCATTCCCGGTGCCTATGGCCAACCCCACATCACCCTGAGAGGCGGGCATTTCCTGCAGGAGGATTCTCCCGATGACTTCGCCCGCATCATCATTGATGCGTTGAAGTCGGAGCTGGCGGCCTGAACGCGCCAGCTCACGCTATCGGCGGTGTCAGCCGAACACCGTGACGGTCTGGCGGCTGAGCGCCACCAACTCACCCTTTTCGGTCCAGATTCCCGCCTGAGTGTGCCCGTAACCCGACCCGGCCTGATCAATACTCGCCCGATACAGTAACCAGTCGCCCGGCTTGATGGCTGGCCGCGGATGCATGATATCCAGCGCCCAGCTCAACGAACTGGCCGGCACGGGGCCTTTGAGATGGGGCAAAACCGCCGGCGGCCAGGCGTCGACCAGGGCCACGATGTGGGCGTCTGTGATTTCGGCCGGGGTGTCGCGGAATTGCATCCAGCCGCCCATGTCACGCCCGCCCCTGCCACTGAACGGAAAGGCACCGAAAGCCCAGCGCATATCGATGTGCTGGGTGAATTCCGGGGTCATACCCTTGATGTAGGGCAAGCCCTGGCATTCGCTCACCGGAGCCGCAGCGGGTGCCGGCAGGGGGCTGACCGCGACCGCCGATTCCCGGTCACCGCCGAAACTGGCCAGGCACACCAGCTTCACGTCGCCCTTCTGGACGATCCGGCCCTGCACCTGACTGACCGCCTTACCTTCCCGCAGAATGTCGGCCTCAATCTCCACCGGCACATCCGGGGTCACCGGCCCGACGAAAGAAACCTGCATGGATCGCATCGCACGCCCGGGCGCGACCACTTTCTCCATTTTATCGAACACCAGGGCCGCAATAATGCCGCCAAAGGTTGCCCGCCCCTGCGCCCAGTCCGGCGTCAATACCAGCTCCGCTCCGGCCTTGCCGGCCGCCAGCACATCATCAAAAGTCATCGCATTGCCCTGTTAGCTTGCTATTGGAAACCCTGTGAAGACTGCCCAATTATTCCGCACGGCGCAATGGGCTGCCCCGGCAACTACCTACGGTGGGTCCGTTATTATGCGTATTAAAGCCGCGTCAAACCGGCTATAATGCGCGCACATCATGCATTGCAATGCAATGCTTTACCCTCCGAATTCCGAGTACATTAATGTCAGAATTGTCTTTTGCCGAACTTGGTCTGGACTCAGCCGTTCTTGAAGCTGTGACCACCGTCGGCTATGAAACTCCGTCTCCGATTCAGGCCCAGGCCATCCCCGCGCTGCTCGCTGGCAAACACCTTCTTGGCGTTGCACAGACCGGCACGGGCAAAACCGCAGCGTTTGCGTTGCCGCTCCTGAGCCGGATCGACGCCTCCTCAATGGAGCCCCAGATTCTGGTACTGGCCCCCACACGGGAGCTGGCCATCCAGGTAGCCGAAGCGTTTACCACCTACGCCAGCAAATTCAGCCGCTTCCATGTGCTGCCCATCTACGGTGGTCAGGATTTTTACCCCCAGCTGAAAGCACTCAAGCGCGGCGCCCAGGTCATTGTGGGCACCCCCGGTCGCCTGCTGGATCACCTGCGCCGCGGCACCCTGAAGCTGGATGCTCTGAAGGCCCTGGTGCTGGATGAGGCCGATGAAATGCTGCGTATGGGCTTTATCGACGATGTCGAGGCGATCCTTGCCAAGACGCCGGAGAACTGCCAGCGCGCCCTGTTCTCGGCCACCATGCCGCCGCAGATCAAGAAAGTGGCCCAGACCTACCTGCGGAATGCCGTGGAAGTCCGGATCGAGAGCGAGACCCGCACGGTCGAGCGGATTTCCCAGTTCGTGCTGCCGGTCTACGCCGAGCGCAAACTCGATGCCCTGACCCGCATTCTCGAGGTTGAGCCGTTTGATGCCTCGATCATTTTCGTGCGCACCAAGGCGGAAACCACGCTGCTGGCCGAGAAGCTCTCTGCCCGCGGCCACGCAGTGGCGCCGCTGAACGGTGATCTCAACCAGCGTCAGCGTGAGCAGACGGTTGAAGATCTCAAGCGTGGCAAGAAAGACATTATCGTGGCCACGGACGTCGCCGCGCGGGGCCTGGACGTGCCGCGGATTACCCACGTCATCAACTACGATGTGCCCTACGACACCGAACCGTATATTCACCGCGTCGGTCGTACCGGCCGCGCCGGTCGCGACGGCAAGGCCATCCTGCTGGTGACTCCGCGTGAGCGCAGCTGGCTTCGCACCCTGGAGCGCGCCACCAACTCGCCGATGGAAGCCTATGAGCTGCCCTC